>SVUB01000002.1 GCA_015063495.1 Oscillospiraceae bacterium | reverse complement strand
GAGGGCGGCGAGATGAGAGACGGCGTTATAACCGTTATCCACGACGTCACCTCACGCTATGAGCTTGAAAAAGCAAGACGCGAATTCGTTGCAAACGTATCCCACGAGCTTCGCACGCCTCTCACCTCTATAAAAGGCGCATGTGAGACAGTGCTTGAGCACCCTGAGCTTCCCGACGAGATACGTACAAAGCTCCTCCAGATGACGGTAAGCGAGAGCAACCGTATGACGGGCATTGTTAAGGACCTGCTCACACTCTCAAGACTTGACAACAAGAGAACCAAGTGGGAGATAGTTGAATACGATATAAACGATTCCCTGCGTCACCTTTGCGAGGTTATGAACGTTGACGCCGCAACGCACGACCACAAGCTCGTGCTACAGGCAGACGACACTCTGCCCCGCATAACGGCAGATAAAAACAGAATAGATCAGGTAATCGTAAACATAATTTCAAACGCTATAAAATATACTCCAGACGGCGGTACAATAGTTGTCGGAAGCTCTATGGCGGATAAGGATAACGTGCTTGTTAAGATAATGGATAACGGTCTCGGAATACCCGAAAAAGACCTTCCCAGAATCTTTGAGCGCTTCTATCGTGTTGAAAAAGCTCGCACAAGCGACACGGGCGGCACAGGTCTGGGACTTGCTATCGCCAAAGAGCTTATTGAGGCTCACGGCGGTACTATAAAGATACAGAGTAAGCTTAATGTGGGAACTATCGTAGATATCACACTTCCCGTAAGAACCAAGCTCGAATCGGACAGTGCGACCGAAAATTAATCTAAACACCTAAAAGAACAGGAAGCATAACAGATGAAAAGACAGAGTAAAACTGTTGACTATATAAAAACAGCCCTTATAGCCCTGCTTTTTATATCAATTCTCATCATGGTCTTTATGCACTTCGAAATACTGCGTCAAAAGAATGCTGAAGCTCCGGGACTAAGCGATAGTGTAAGACTTAATGCGGATATTGAGGGCGACTACGATGAGCTTTATGAAAAAGCACTTATCCCATCATCGGTAGCAGTAAAGGCAAAGGGGGCAAAGCTGTTTTCCATCACATCAGGCAGTGATTTTATGCACGAAGTGTATTCCCTGCTTGAAAGGAACATCGTATATATGCTCTCAGGTAGCTGCTCGGGGGCTTACGAAGAGGACTCCGAAGCTTTTGACCGTGCCCTTTCGTCAGATGATTTCATTTATCTGAATTACCACAAGGAGCTTCCTGCAGTACTTATATACATGCACGCTCTCGGGGATAATTTTGACTTGGATGTAAGCTCATCACCATGCGGAAATAAAACTTCCTCTGTTACGGTGAAGGAGCTGCTCATATTCCCCGAGGTCACCGAAAAGGATAAGGTTTTTGCAATGTCACGTTCCATTTCGGGAGAGGTGACCACCTTTAAAATCGAAAAGGTAAGTAACGAAGCCTTAGTATATACCTCCGATTTTGATATCTACCAGAGGGCTACCGCCTTTGCTTTGTCTGATTTTTACGGAACAGAGGATAATTCACATTTTCTCCCGTCAACTCTTATTTATACAGCTCCGCAGAATGCAAATAAAATAAAGGTTATGAACGGTGCAAAGGGACTCTCCACAGACAAAGCAGCACAGGCAGAGATAGCCAATCTCCTTAATATAAATCCCGACAAAACAGGAAGTTATTTTGACCAGGCCATAGGCGGCACCGTATACATGGCAACCCACGGTGTTCTCTCTGTTTGTGACAACAAAATAACCTATTCAACCAATCAAAGCGCAGGTGGTGGAATAGAGCTGAGTGAGTATTCTGACAAGGATGCGGGCAATGAGCATACCCTGTATGAGTGTCTTTCTATAGCTGAATCTCTTGTGAGCAAAATATCATCGGTAAATTACGATTATTCTCTCCCCGGCGGAGAGGCAGATACAATAATAACCGGGCTCTACAGAAAAAGCGATAAGCTCGTCCTTGAATACGGATATTTTTATGACAATATCCCTATATCTTCTGACAGCCCCGCGCTCAGAATAGAGATGACATCGCTTAAAATAACCTCTGTCGAAATATTTCCTGTAAGCGTAACTACCATACGAGGCGATATTCAAAGATCGATAGCGCCCGAGTGGACGATAAGCATTATGAAGGACAAAATAAGCGACGACTCTCTTTACTCAATAACGTATAAATACTTCCATACCGGCGGAAACGTTTATGAAGCCGAGTGGATCCCGACAAAAATAAGATCAAAATAATGAGAAGGAGATAGCACCGTGAACTGGAAAAATATCAAAAACTTCATGCTGATACTGCTTGTCGCGGTGAACGTTTTTCTTGCGGCAATGCTGATTCGTCAAGTGACACTAAAAACCTACGACAACGAAACGGTAAAAAATGCAAGGGAGCTTCTATCTCATAGCGGCATAATTGCAGATAAAAAATTTATTACTCTCAG
The DNA here is from genome assembly GCA_015063495.1 of Oscillospiraceae bacterium. Taxonomy (GTDB): domain Bacteria; phylum Bacillota; class Clostridia; order Oscillospirales; family CAG-272; genus SIG710. The sequence continues at coordinate 45,756 of SVUB01000002.1, read as the reverse complement.
TCCGGAGCCTGCAGACCTGTATACCTGCAACGTAAACGAAGATTACGTCACAGGTGTTGCAAATAGAATAATTACTTCTTACAGCGACGTCTTTTGGACGCCGAATGGGGCCAGCTTCTACGGAGAAGACGGTAAGCTTGAAATTCAAAATGGATTTGATATTTCCTACTCCTCCGATCAGTTCATTTTGCCCACGGAAAGCGGCTCGAAAATGAATGAAAAGGAGCTTGACAAATTAAAAGGTCTTCTTTCCGCTATTCTCGGAAATACGTCAGAAAACGAATATAAGTTTAGTACAGATGAGGCACTTGAATTCAGTAAGACAAAATTCATAAAAGTAACACAAACCTTGGACGGACTTCCGATCGAAAACCACTCTCTCGAATGTTATTTTGAAGATGGAAGGCTCGTTTATTTGAGCGGAAGATGGTGCTTTTTGCCGACAAATGAAAAAAAATCGGCACATTTGCTCGACTGTGTCAATATACTGTTTATTGAGAAGAATGAACTCGATGCTCAAAAGAGTACTACCACAGAGGAGTATCCCTCTACACCCTCCCCTATGACTGTAAAAAAAGCAAATATTTGCTATCTCTCCTTCTTCTCAGAGGAAGACTCTGCCCTTTATTTTATCCCATCGTGGCACCTTGAATGGGAAGGAAGCTCTGTAAACGATACCTACTACAATGCACTCAACGGAAGTAAGATAAAGATAAAATAACAAAATATTAATAAAGCACACTTCTTTTGTTATTTTTTTGTCATTGTGTTAAAAATAATATAAAAAATGTTTAAGTATTCGTTTTCAATTTCGGCGAATTTATGCTATAATATAAAGAGATGTCTGTAAAAGACGGGATATTTTGATAATTTCACTTTATTTATATATAACCCTGAAAAGAAGAGGTTTGACCTTATGGAAAGATACATAGTAAGCGGCGGAAAAGCGCTTTTCGGCGACGTTGAGATAAGCGGAATGAAAAATGCCGCTCTCCCAATAGTCGTTGCCAGCATTCTCACAGGTGAGAAATGCGTAATTGAAAATCTGCCCTCTATAAGTGACGTAAGAAAGTCGCTTGATATCCTCGCCGCTATGGGTGCCGAGGTAAATTACAAGGGAAATAACTCTGTTGAGATAGATTCAAAGGACGTAAAGGGCGGTATATCCCCCTATGACCTTGTCAGCAAGATGAGAGGTTCTACGTATCTCATCGGTGCGGAGCTTGCAAGATTCGGCCGTGCAAAGGTGGGTTGGCCCGGAGGATGCGACTTTGGCGTAAGACCTATCGACCAGCACATAAAAGGCTTTGAGGCACTCGGCGCAAAGGTAACAATGGACACCGAAAACGGATACATATACGCAGATGCGCCAAACGGTCTGCACGGAAATTCCGTTTATTTTGACGTCGTTTCCGTTGGTGCTACTATCAACGTCATGATAGCCGCAGTCCTCGCAAAGGGAAAAACCGTCATCGACAATGCCGCAAGAGAGCCTCACATCGTTGACCTTGCCAACTTCTTTAATACCTGCGGAGCAAAGATAACAGGTGCAGGAACGAGCGTTATAAAGATACAGGGCGTCGAGAAGCTCCACGGCTGCAATTACACGATAATTCCCGATATGATAGAGGCCGGAACCTTTATGGCTGCCGTAGCCGCTACCGGCGGTAAGGTGAATATAAAGAATATCATTCCCAAGCATATGGAAAGCGTCTCCGCAAAGCTTGAGGAAATGGGTATGAAAATCGAAGAATTTGACGATTCGATTACTATTGAAAAGGTAAAGCCTCTTAAGAAGATACAAATAAAAACACTTCCCTATCCCGGGTTCCCCACGGATATGCATCCGCAGCTGACAGCTGTTCTTTGTACTGCAGAAGGAATGAGTACCGTGACCGAAGGTGTTTGGGAAAACCGCTTCAGATACGTTGAAGAGCTTCGCAAAATGGGTGCGGAGATAGAGGTCGAGGGCGTATCGGCAAGAGTAAACGGCGTTCCAACGCTTAGGGGCGCCGAGGTAAAGGCGGTCGACCTAAGAGGAGGAGCTGCGATGATAATTGCAGGACTTGCGGCTAAGGGAACGACTGAGATCACCAACATAATGTCTATTGAGAGAGGCTACGACGATATTGTCGGAAAGCTTACCGCTCTCGGTGCAGACATAAGAAAAATCGAAGAATAAAATCCAAGGGCATCAGCAAAAAACTGATGCCCTTCTTATTTTACCGCATAAGATATCCCGTTTCCTCTTTTATTTCCTTTCTCATCAAAAACAGCATTATAAGATTTATGACAGTCATACATCCGAGAGCGAAATCCGACACCTGCCATACTACTCCGCTTATCCTGCAGCTTCCGATAAACACAGACGCTACGTAAATGACTTTGAATACAAAGCACGCAGAGCGGCTGTATGACAGATATTCGAGCGTACTCGTGCCGTAATATGCCCAGCATATGATAGTGGCAAATGCGAAGAAAAACACCATAGACAGCAAAAGAGGAGCAGAGGATGGGCCGAGCGCCTCACCATAGGAAGATATAACAAGCTTCATTTCATCTCCTACGGAAAAATCACCTGATTGCAATCCGTTTGTAAGTAATATTGAGAGGGCCGTAAGCGTGCAGAGGAGAATTGTATCTATAAATACCTCTATTATGCCCCATACCCCCTGCTCTGCGGCAAGAGATGCGCCTGATGCGGCGTGCGCTATGGGAGCCGTTCCGCACCCTGCTTCATTAGATAGCAGACCTCTCATACATCCGTATCGGATACCCGAAGAAAGCATAAACCCAAAAATTCCGCCCGATGCGCTTCTGTATGAAAAAGCATCTCTGAAAATAATTGAAAAAACGTCACCAACACCGCTGCGAAATCTCCATATCACTACCGATGACATAATAACGTAGGTAAGCGTCATCACGGGAATTATCACACTCGTCAAAGGCGAAATATTATGTATATTGCGGAATATCACGACAGCACAGATGAGTGCAAGCACAGCACCTACTATAACGGGTGAAACGTGAAAAATCTCCTCCGCGGCGCTTCCGACGGTATTCGCCTGAAGCATACTGCCCATCGAAAGAGAATTTATAAGACAAAGGAGCGCAAAGATCCCGCCGAGCGCTTTTCCGAACCTCCCGCCGAAAAAATCTTCAATGTAATACATAGCGCCGCCACGCAGTCCCGTCTCTCCGATTTTTCTGTGCCTGTGCGCAAGAACTATCTCACCGTATTTAAGTACCATTGCGGCAAGAGCACTCACCCACATCCAAAAAACCGAGCCCGCACCGCCGAGAATTATTGCACTCGATACCCCTACGATATTACCAACTCCAAGCGTTCCCGCAAGAGCAACAGTAAGCGCACCAAATTGGGATACGTCGCCTCCTTGCCTTTTCCTCACAAGTGAAGAAAAGGTCTTTTTTGGTTTTATTATGAAAAAGAAACCAAGGTATATAAGAAAAAATATCCCCATACCTATAAGAAGAAAAGGAACGAGTCCACCAAGTACATATCTGCCGAAAAAATCCTCCATAGCCACCTCCGATCACTTATTAAAGTATACGAAACGCGTCTTCTTCATATGACGGAGAGGTCTTCTCATCACTATTCGACACTCTACTCACTTTTAATGAAAATAAAGTGTGAATTATATGTTAATTCTGGAAAAAACACTTGATTTTTTCCGATAATGGTGTAAAATATTTCTTGGAGTTAGCAGTCGGATGCTTCGAGTGCTAAAAACAGTAAAAAACACAAATTCCAACCCGGAATTTCCATATTAAGGAGGAACTCAATATGACACTTAAGCCACTTGCTGACCGCGTAGTTATAAAGGCGGTAGAAGCAGAGGAAACAACAAAGACAGGCTTTATTCTCACAACCGCCTCGCAGGAGAAGCCTCAGGTCGCAGAGATAGTTGCAGTAGGCCCGGGCGGACTCGTTGACGGCAAGGAAGTTACTATGACCGTTAAGGTTGGCGATAAGGTTATCGTCAGCAAATATTCCGGCACAGAGGTAAAGTGCGACGGAATCGAATACAATATCGTCAGACAGAGCGATATTCTCGCAATAGTTGAATAAATTTCGGAGGTAATTAGTAATGGCAAAGGATATTCTTTACGGAATTGAAGCACGAAACGCCCTTCTTCGCGGCGTTGATAAGCTTGCAGACACAGTTAAGATCACTCTCGGCCCTAAGGGCAGAAACGTTGTTCTTGATAAAAAGTACGGCTCTCCCCTCATAACTAACGACGGTGTTACCATCGCAAAGGAGATCGAGCTTGAGGATGAGGCTGAAAACATGGGCGCACAGCTCGTTAAGGAAGTTGCTACAAAGACTAACGATGCAGCAGGTGACGGTACAACGACTGCTACCCTTCTCGCTCAGGCGTTCATTCGCGAAGGTATGAAGAACGTGACTGCAGGCGCAAACCCCATGGTACTGCGCAAGGGTATGAAGAAGGCTGTCGACAGAGCTGTTGAATGCCTTATCGCAGACTCCAAGAAGGTAAACGGCACAGCTGATATCTCCCGTGTCGGTGCTATCTCCGCAGGTGACGAGACTATCGGTGCTCTTATCGCAGACGCTATGGAAAAGGTGAGCGCAGACGGCGTTATCACAGTTGAGGAGTCCAAGTCCGCTGACACATATTCCGAGGTGGTTGAGGGTATGCAGTTCGACCGTGGTTACCTCTCCCCCTATATGGTTACAGATACGGATAAGATGGAAGCTGTTATCGACGATGCTCTCATCCTTATCACAGATAAAAAGATATCCAATATTCAGGATATCCTTCCCCTTCTTGAGCAGGTGCTCCAGGCAGGTAAGAAGCTCATTATAATCGCAGAGGACGTTGAGGGTGACGCTCTTACCAACCTCGTTCTCAACAAACTCCGTGGCGTATTCGTATGCGTTGCAGTCAAGGCTCCCGGATTTGGCGACAGAAGAAAGGAAATGCTTCGTGATATCGCTATCCTTACCGGCGGTGAGGTTATTTCAAGCGAACTCGGTCTTGAGCTTAAGGATACTCAGCTTCCTCAGCTCGGTCGAGCAAGACAGGTTAAGGTAACAAAGGAAAATACCATTATCGTTGACGGTGCAGGCGATCCCAATGAGATCAAGTCCAGAGTTGCTCAGATAAAGAGTGCTATTGAGACTACTACCTCTGATTTTGACCGTGAGAAGCTTCAGGAAAGACTCGCAAAGCTCGCAGGCGGCGTAGCTGTTATCAAGGTCGGTGCTGCTACCGAGGCCGAGATGAAGGAAAAGAAGCTCCGCATTGAGGACGCGCTCAATGCTACACGTGCTGCTGTTGAGGAAGGCATCGTTCCCGGCGGCGGAACTGCTTACCTTAACGTTATAAACGAAGTCGCAAAGCTTGTTGACGTAACAGACGGTGATGAAAAGACGGGCGTTAAGATAGTTGTTAAGGCTCTTGAGGAGCCCGTTCGTCAGATCGCAGCTAACGCAGGTCTTGACGGTGCTGTTGTTGTAAATGAGATCATGAACAGCGGCAAGAAGGGTTGGGGCTTTGATGCCTACAACGAAAAGTATACCGATATGATGGGCGCAGGTATCGTCGATCCTACAAAGGTGACCAGAAGCGCTCTTCAGAACGCTTCCTCTATCGCAAGCGTAGTCCTCACAACAGAGGCTGTCGTTGCTGACAAGAAGGAAGAGACTCCCGCAGTTCCCGCACAGGGCATGGGCGGCGGTATGGGCGGAATGTACTGATAAAATCCCATATATAATAAAAAGGCTTCGCATTATGCGAAGCCTTTTTATTATTCTGTACGCTTTGTGTCACGGTATATCTTCATTATTTTCTCAAGAATATCGTTATTGTCAAAATCCTTATGATAAACTATGTTCGTTTCTCTTATCATACTGAGGTTTTCTATCGGCAGGACCGTTATCTTGTTCTTTGACACCTCATCCATACAAGCGCTTTTTGCAAGTATCGATACTCCGAGGTTCTTTCTTATAAGGTCTTTTATGGTAGCGATATTGTCTACCTCTATAATAACGTCAAAATCCGAAATATTCTCGTCTATTCGCTCAAGCTGAGCCTCAAACTGCATTCTCGTTGCTGAAGAAGGAAGACGAAGTATCATTTTTTCCTTCTTCAGTTCTTTAAGAGTAACCATTTCCTTTTTTGCAAGCGGATTTTCGTTTGCAAGAACGCAAACAAGGTAGTCGGTGTCAAGCATAAGGGAGCGAAGTCCCTTTCCAGATGGCTTACCGTCAACAATTGCAAGATCAAGCTCATAATTCTCAAGCATATTATAAAGATTACTTATAGTATCAGTAATAATCGTTATGCTTGCGCCGTACGATTTACGACTGTATTTTGCGAGAACCTCTGTTATAAGATTACTCTCGGAGGTGTGAGTTATGCCTATGCGCACGTTTGACAGAGCGTGTCCCGGATTTGAGAGAACAGATATAAGCTTATCATTTATTGAGTTCATACGCTTAGCGTATTTTACTATAATTTCACCGTCAGGAGTAAGTTTCAAGTCGCTTTTGCCCCTGATAAATATCTTTCTTTCAAGCTCCTCCTCGAGGGCATTTATATGGTGGCTTATTGCGGGTTGGGTAAGCGACAGTTGCTTTGCAGCCTTTGTAAAGCTACCCTGCTCCACTACTGCAAGCAGTGTTTTTATCTTGATATCTATCATATCCTGCCTCCTGTGCATAAAAATTATTTATACAACCCCCGAAAAATATAATTTGACTTTATGACAAAAACAGTATATCATATTACAAAAGAAAAATCAAGAGCCTAGGACAAAAAATTTTCACGGCTCTTTATATTTTTAGGAGGAGGACAAAGATGCTCGATTCACTGTACGGTAAAATCGGCGAAAGCGCTCCGGGTGCCGTTATAATCATATCGGTTGCTCTGATGATATTTTTCGGCTTCGCCGCGACAAGAATAACAAAAAGGCTCCGACTGCCAAATGTTACGGCATACATAGTTGCGGGAATAATAGTCGGTCCCTTCTGCCTTGACCTTATTCCGGGTAAAATAATCTCCGGAACAGATTTTCTCTCGGATATTGCTCTTGCCTTCATCTCTTTTGGAGTAGGAGAATTTTTTAAGCTGAAAAAACTCCGCAAAAACGGTGCTAAGGTAATAATCATAACTCTTTTTGAAGCTTGTCTTGCTTCAGCTCTGATTTTTTCAGTTCTCTACTTTGCACTGAAGATGAGCTTTACACTATCTCTCATCCTTGCGGCTCTTGCCTCGGCAACAGCGCCCGCCTCTACAATTATGACTATCCGTCAAACGGGGTCAAAGGGAGATTTCGTTGAATCTCTTTTGCAGGTCATAGCGCTTGATAACGTAGTGAGCCTCATTGCATACAGCATAGCAATTTCCGTTACCCTTGCCGTCAGCGCTACGGGAGGCGGATTTAGTGCAGGTGTTATCCTTATGCCGATAGTGAAGAACATTATCGCCCTTGCAGTAGGCGCACTTTTCGGTCTGACAATGAAGCTCCTGCTTTCAAAGCGCTCAAATGACAACCGCCTCATAATCTCGGTGGGAATACTTTTCCTTTTCTGCGGCATATGCGCAATAATGGACGTATCTCCTCTGCTTGGATGTATGATGATAGGAGCTGTATATATCAATCTTTCGGATGACAATAAGCTGTTTTTACAGCTCAGCTATTTCAGTCCTCCGCTTCTGCTTCTCTTCTTCGTACGCTCGGGAATGAGCTTTGACCTTGGTGCACTTTTCGGGAACTCCGCATCTGTTGGTATTGCTCCGCTTTGGGTCGTGGGCCTGGTATATTTCTTCATACGCATTATAGGAAAATACGCAGGAGCATTCCTTGGCTCACTTACGGCAAGGAAATCAAAGAACGTGCGAAACTATCTCGGCCTTGCGCTGATCCCCCAGGCAGGTGTTGCTATCGGTCTTGCTGCAATGTGTGCAAGAACGCTGGGTGGAGAGACGGGCTCACTTCTCCAGACAATAATTCTCGCATCGAGCGTACTCTACGAGCTGGTTGGTCCGGGATGCGCAAAGCTTTCTCTATACCTCTCGGGCTCTTACTCTAATAAGATAGAAGACATAGCACCCGTTGAAACGACTACGGAGACGGGAACAAAGAAGAGTGACGTCGAAATACTTATAGAAAGAATACAGAAGATTCAGACAGAGCTTCCTCCTCACGCCGACAGCTATCAGTCCGAGGAAGAAATAGCATTTACCGAAGCGGCAGAGGAGCATTTTAATTCTGTATACAACCGCCCTCGCCGTGATACTGCCCGAAGATTCTGATGTTAAAGGAGGTATTTTATAATGAATATTATAGATCCTATTGCTAAGATTCTCGGGGAATGGTCTGCCGAGCTTGGAGTCGCTTCTATATTCTTACGACTTGTTGTGTCAATGATATTTGCCGCTATAATCGGCTGCGAGAGATCAAGCAAGCGTCATTCTGCAGGTCTGCGCACCTTTATCGTCGTTTTCCTTGCCGCAACTACGGCTACAATGATAGATATCTACCTCACAGAAACGTACGGTCTTGCCATCTCGATGATATCCGCCGCAACGGTAATTGCCGTCGCTATAATCAGCTCAAACTCAATACTTTTCAGCTCCAAAAACCAAATAAAGGGTTTGACGACCTCCGCAGGCCTTTGGGCATCGGGAATACTCGGTATGTCTATCGGTGCAGGCTTTTACACAGTCTCGTTAGTCGGATTTATAGCCCTTCTGCTTTGCCTCTCCCTGTTTCCCACATTTGAAAGATACCTCAAGAACCGTTCAAATCACTTCGAAGTGCATCTTGAGCTTGTCAGCAAGACTTATCTTCAGGACTTTGCGACAACGATAAGAAGGCTCGGACTTCGCATAGACGATATCGAGGCAAATCCCGCTTATCTCAGCTCCGGTCTTGCGGTTTACTCCGTGTCTGTAACGATAAACAGTAACGAGCTCAAAAAATATAAGACTCACAAAGAAATAATAGAAGCTCTCGGCACTCTTGACTACGTTTACTACATTGAAGAAATGAACTGAAACAAAAACTCCGTTTCACACTCTGAAACGGAGTTTTTCATTTAGTGAATAAAAGGTTGTTGCATTTACCATATAATACCATAAGGCGCCCACTTCCATTATTTGTGCGTTGAAAAGGCGGGAAAACTATAGTAAAATATACATAGCAATATCATTTGTGTAAGTGAATGGCACCTATGGTAATTGCGAATACTAACAGCGAAAGGATGAAAAACCAATGAGAAAACTCAAAGGCACCGAAAAACTGTTATGTGCGCTACTTATAGCCGCATCGCTTGCCCTCGTTTCTACGTTTTCGGCGAGCGCATCGAACAGTCAGCTGATAACCCCTGTTTCGGTAATGCTTGACGGAGAGGAGATACTTAATGAAGAAGAGGGAGCGCTGCTTGCAGACGGGGTGACCTTCGTCCCGCTTCGACGCTTCTGCACTCTTATGGGCGGATGCGAGGTAAGCTGGGACAATGCCTCAAATTCCGCAAGTGTGCGTGCCGCAGGCCTTGTGATAAACGCCGCCCCCGGAAATCAGTATATAACCGTAAACGACCGAATCTTTTTCTGCTCAAATGCGGTATTTATTAAAGACGGTACGCTCTACGTTCCCATAAGGGCTCTGGCAAGAGCATACGGACTTGACGTAGAATGGCGTGCGGAGGGCGGCTCCTTCGGTTACGTTAACCTCATCTCCTCGGGAAAGCGTGCAGAGGATGCCTCCGACGTATACGACTCCGAGGTCCTTTATTGGCTCTCAAGAATAATCTCCGCCGAGAGCAGAGGTGAGAGCCTTATGGGACAGATAGCGGTAGGCAACGTCGTTCTCAACAGAACGAGAAGCGAGCAGTTCCCTTCCACCGTGTACGACGTCATTTTTGACACGAAATTCGGTGTTCAGTTTACACCTGCGGCAAGCGGAACTATCTATCACGAACCGTCAGAAAGCAGCATCATCGCCGCAAAGATATGCCTTGAGGGATATACACTCTCGGACGATATACTCTACTTTTTGAATGAGGCTATATCAACTAACATGTGGGTAACAAACAACCGCACCTACGTTATGACCCTCGGCAATCACACGTTCTATTCATAAAAAAGAGCTTCCGAGATCTCGGAAGCTCTTTTTTAGGTGCCGAAGACAAACAGCTTACAGTAAGACATATATTCTCTTACAAGAATAGTGTAGAGGGTGTACATTCCCGTATTCGGAGCGCTGTAAAAATACGCCTTATCCATATCCACACCGAGCCGGTTACAGAGATATTCTGCTCTTGGAAGATGGAAATTCGTTGTCACCACGGCAAAGCCTCCGTACCCACCTTTATCCTCAAGTAATGCAAGGGTGTTTTCTATGTTTTCTATGGTGTTTGTCGCTTTATCCTCGATAATTATCCTATCGGGTGATATACCCTTTCTCACAAGATAATCTCTCATGCACTGTGCCTCGCTTATAGGCTCGTCGCTACCCTGCCCGCCCGACACTATACATTTAAGGTCTTCTCTCGACGAAAGAATATCAAAGGTGGTATTAAGTCTTCTCCTCAGTATCTTCCCGGGCTCTCCCGATGCTTCCACCTTTGCCCCAAGCGTCACTACATACGTGTTTTCGGGCAGTGTGGCCGTGTCTACGGCATTATGCTCGGCTGCAAGGATATATCCGCACAGAAGTATAAAGCTGACCGTATAAAAGGCAAGTCCAAAGGCGTAAATACTCCGAAGAAACGGATAAGCTTTGCCAAATATTTTTGCAAAAACGCCCTTCTTATGTAGGAATATAAATAGTGGCAATAGAAGTGTAACTAACACCGCCACGATATAAGGCAAGGTGCCCTCGCTCCAGATAAATAGCTTTATGAGATATGAAAAATAGTTTATGAACATGAAAGCGGAGCAGATAAAAATGATAACGTCAAGAAATTTATTGTATTTTTTCATTGTACCCTCCGTCCCTTGAAATCTTAAAACAATTGTAACATACCGGCTCGCCTTTGTCAATCGATTAAAAGATACAAAAATATTTATTTTCTTCTGTTTTTTAAGCTTGTTGACTTTTGAGGATATATGTGGTAAAATGAATACGATACTTTAATGAAAGGGTGAGATATATGCCCCCTCCGTTCCGAGGAAGTGATTTTGAATATAAAAAAATAGCCCCTCCCAAAGGCATAGGTGACCTTCCACGCTATCTGCGTGAGCTGCTCGGTGGATTTTTCTCACGTCTTATATACATAGTTAAGCTCGTGTGGGAAACAGGCCCGTCTATAATGATAGCGATGTCTCTTATCGCTCTGTTTCAAGGTGTATCCCCGATCATAAGCTCGTATATATCCCGTTATCTTCTCAACGCACTTCAGACAGGCTGGAATTCGGGCGCTACTCTCTCCGATTTCTTTAATCTTTCAATATCGGCAGACAGCGTATTTTTCCTGCTTATCTTTATGTTCGTATTTAAAATACTCAATAGCGTCATATCTCAGCTCAACACCGCAATACTCAGAATATCGGGCGAGAAGATAGTAAGATGCGTTAAGATAAAGATAATGAAAAAGGCAAGAGAGCTTGACATCTCCGCCTTCGACCGTCCTGCTTTTTACGAAAAGCTTGAAAACGCAAACAGAGAAGCAGGTCACAGACCCCTGCAGATACTTAATTCCACATTTACCGTAATTAGCACACTTATCAGACTTATTTCCTACGTTGTTATTCTCACGTCGGCTCCCGGACTCTGGTGGGCATCTATCGTTATGGTCATCGTCTCAATACCTTCCGCTATAATAAACTTTGCCTACCGCCGCAAGAATTTCTTCTATATGCGCTGGAAGTCGAAGGAGCGCCGCCAGATGAACTATTACAGCGACCTTATGGTAAACAAGGATATCGCAAAGGAAATCCGCATCTTCGGTCTTGCCGATTCGTTTATAGAAAGATTCGACCAGGTGTTTAAGGTCTACTATTCCGGAATCAAAAAGCTTGTAGTGACCGAAAACATATGGCACGTAACGATAGCAATAATCTCGGCAGTAATAAACTGCGCATTCTTTGCAGCGATAGCCTTTATGGTGCTCACGGGCAAGATAATGCTCGGTGATTATTCTCTTTATACAGATTCACTCACTTCAATTGCAGCAAGCGTTGCTTCTCTTATAGGAACATCGGCTACTATCTACGAGGGAACACTCTTTATAGACAACCTTATATCCTTTATGGACGAGCGTCAGTCGGTTGTTCCGCTTGATGAAAAGAAACCCGAAAAGGTAAAGCACGGCGCACCGCATACTATAGAGTTCTGCAACGTCAGCTTCTCTTATCCCGGCACTGACCGCCCGGTTATAAAGAACGTTAACCTTAAGTTTGGCCCCGAGGATACGGTTGTTCTGGTAGGACTCAACGGTGCAGGCAAAACAACGCTGATAAAGCTTCTTACCCGTCTATATGACCCAACCGAGGGCGTTATACTGCTTGACGGCAAGGATATCCGCTCATACGATATAGCCGACGTCTACAAGACCTTCGGAATCATTTTCCAGGACTTTGGAAAATACGCCTTTACCGTCAGTGAAAATATTGCATTTGGGGATATAGACCGAGTGCTAAGCCAAGATGATATTAAGAATGCCGCAGAAAAGGCGGATGCCACCGATTATATAAACAAGCTCCCCGCAGGATTTGATACTCCGCTTATGCGCACCTTTGAGCATAATGGTATAGAGCTTTCTATAGGTCAGTGGCAAAAGCTCGCTATCGCAAGAGCCTTTTACAGCAATAACGACATCCTTATCCTTGACGAGCCTACGGCTTCTCTTGACGCCATCGCCGAGCAGGAGATATTCAATCAGTTCGATGAGTTAAGGCAAAACAAGATGACTATATTCGTCTCTCACCGCCTCTCAAGCGCTACCATTGCTTCAAAAATTGTAGTCCTTGAATACGGTGCTGTGGTAGAGGAAGGAACGCACTCCGAGCTTATGGAAAAGAAAGGTCGCTATTATGCCCTTTTCTCCACACAGGCAAAGAGATATATCGAAAGCGCAGAAAAATAAAAGGAATGCTCACTTCACGTGAGCATTCCTTTTATTTTACGACCTTGTCCGTTTTCTTTACGGTGTGAGCGAGTATTCTTGTATATCTTACCGTATACAGCACAAGTGAGACTACCATGCCGATAAGGCAAAGGAGTATCAGAAGATTTGCTATATCATCACTCATCTTAAACACCAGAAGAACGGTCATTATAAGATAAAATACTATCGTAGCAACCTTTCCGTACCAGCGCGAGCCGTCAACGACGTCTGTGACCTTAAGTACCGCAAATCCCATAACACCAACGAAGATCTCCTTGAATATCAGCACACCGATAAGCACGAACATAAACTGATATTTATATGCAAGACAGGCAACCACCGTTATCTGAGTCAGCTTATCTGCAATAGGGTCGATTATCTTCCCGAAATCGGTTATCATACCGTAATGTCTTGCGATATACCCGTCAACGAAGTCGGTAAGGCCCGAGAGCACTATAAGCGCCGCCGAAAGGTAATACATGTGCAGTGAGCAGTATGACCACACTATAAACGGCACAAGTATTATCCTTACGTATGAAAGGATATTCGGGATAGTAAAGAACTCCCCTTTGAATCTTTTAAACATATTTTAAGCTCCTGTTTTTCATACTTTGACCTCAAAGCTATCCGAGCATCTCGGACATCTTACGGTATGCTTTCCCTTTCTTTTCGGAAGCCTGAGCACGGCACGGCACTTTGGACATTTTCTGTATACGTGAGTTTTTCTGTCCCTGAATCTGTCCTTCCCAAGCTTAAAGAACGAGGCAACGGAATTTTTTATCTTCAGATATTTTTGATTTTCAAGTCGTCGTGCATAGATGTTTTTTGAAAACATTCTGAACACAGACCAAACAAGTATAGCAATAGTCAGCGCCGACAAAACGTAGCTTCTCACAACAAGATTTACAAAGAAGACTACGTAAAAGGCAATAGTTAAAAATCGGTAAAGCTCATCGGCACCGTATCTTCCGTACATAAACCTGACAAGACGGTCACGAAATCTCATAAAAACACCTCTCGATTATAACATTATATGACCGCTTTTATGCTTTATATTAAATGACACCGAAATTTCTGCGGTTTTATTTATTATACAGTCCTAAAATCAACTGCAAATTAACAAAACGGGAATTTTTTACAAAGGAATATACACGGAAAATTCCGAGCCTGCACCAAGCTCGCTTTCTACTGTCAGTCTTCCGCCGCAAAGCTCGATTATACGCTTTACAAGAGGCAGACCGAGACCGTTTCCGCTACCCGTATGAGAGCCATCCCCCTGATAAAACTTATCGAATATGCGTTCCATCACCGCCCTGCTCATTCCTATTCCGTTATCGGAAACTCTAACTATTATCTCGTCAGCTTTTTTTATAGCTCTGACGGATATACGTCCGCCCTCGGGAGTGTATTTAACGGCATTTCCGATAAGATTCACCCAAACGTGGCTCATTATCTCCTCGTTGCCCGTATAATCTATCTCCTCAAGGTCTATATCAAGATCGATATTTTTCGCTTCCCAATCCTTTGCAAAGAGAAGTACGGATCTGCGAATCTGCTCATCAAGAGAATAAGCTGATTTATCTGTAATAAGCTCGAGATTCTGAAGCTTGGAGAGAAGAAGCACGTTTGTCGACATATTCGAAAGGCGCTCACACTCATCCGCTATTATCTCGGCATATTTCCTTCTCTCATCCTCTGAAAGGGCATCGCTCTTAAGTTGCTTTGCAAAACCTCTGATAGAGACGATGGGAGTCTTGAATTCGTGGGAAAAATTGTTCACAAAATCACTTCTGAACATCTCCGTGCCCTCAAGCTCCTGTGCCATACTGTTAAAATTACGGACAAGAGTCGCTATCTCCCCAAGGCTTTTGCGCTCGGTGACTCTTACCGAGAAATCCCCCTCAGCTATCTTCTTTGTCGCTGCAACGAGTTCGTCAAGAGGTTTTATGAAATATCGCATGGCAAAGGCGGCAAGGACTGCGCCTATAAGGCTTCCCACACATACAGTTATCGGAATAAGCGACACTCTTGCTCTGAAGGCTGTGGGAATAGCTCCTATATGTATAAGAAAAATAAGTGCAGCACCCGTAAGCAGCGCCGAGACCGCCATTATTGCAATAACGAGCAGAGTCGCCTTATTTCGAAGAGTTTTGAAACGGTTCATAATCTTCTTACCGCCTTATATCCGAGACCTCTTACCGTAACTATCTCAAAATCCGGATTTTCACCGAATTTTTCACGTAAACGGTTGATATGAACGTCAACTGTATGAGGATCCGACTCACTGTCAAGATCCCATATCTCGTCCATTATAGCGGCTCTTGTAAATATCTTTCCCTGATAGGAGAGCAGCTTATATAAAAGCATAAATTCCTTTGGTGGGAGAGCTGTTTCGGTACCCATACAGCTTACCGTGAGGCGATCGTAATCGAGAACTGTTCCACCAACGTTTATCTTATGCTCTGCAGATATCCTCGAACGGCGAAGAAGCGCCGCAATACGTAAAAGCATCTCCTCCTCGTCCACAGGCTTTACCATATAATCGTCCGTTCCCGAAAGAAATCCGAGCTTTTTGTCGGCAGGGGATTCCTTTGCCGTGACCATAAGGATAGGGAGAGACGATCCCCCCTCTCTGAGCGTTTTTGCAAATTCGTATCCATCCATGCCGGGCATCATAACGTCAAGGAGCACAAGGTCTATATGCTTATGGTCCATTATTTCGAGCGCTTCAAGCCCATTACTCGCAGGTATGGGATTATATCCCCCTTGCCTTAGTACCGTTTCCATAAGAAGCCGTGTGCTTCTGTCGTCTTCAACCACAAGTATGTCAAACATTTTGTCTCCTTTCCTCTGTTTTCAAATGCCACTTTACTATTGACATTTGGAGCTTTTTTATTTATAATATTATAGATTTTTGGAAGAATATATAATATATGATAACCTATATTCTCCCGTATTTCAAGCATATTTTGAAATTTTTAATGACTTATTAATATTTAACGTACATTCAAAACAAAGGATCGTATTATGAACTTAAGAAAAGCTTTAGGCTCATCTTCCCTTCTGCTTGCCGCAATAATCTGGGGATTTGCGTTCGTTGCACAGACCTCGGGAGCAGCAAATATACCCACCTTTACCTTTAACTTTCTGCGCTCTTATATCGCTATTTTCTTTCTTGGTATTCTCATCGCGGTACTCGCAAGAAAAAATCCTGACCTGCTCCCTAGAACAAGGCAGGAGAAAAAGGATCTTGCCGTCGGAGGCGTTATCTGCGGTATTGCGCTTTTTATTGCAACAAGCTTCCAGCAGTACGGAATCAGCATTTATCCCGAAGGCGCAGGCGCTTCGGGCAGAGCAGGATTTATTACAGCTCTTTACGTAGTACTCGTTCCCTGCTTCAGTGCAGTAATTTTCAGAAAAAAGACACACCTTCTCGTCTGGGGCGGTGTACTTATCGCCGTTGCGGGAATGTATCTTCTCTGCTTCGGAGGCGGGATATCAAGAGTATATATGGGTGACGCCCTTGTCTTCATCTGCGCACTTTTCTTTTGCCTTCAGATACTTTCAATAGACAGAGCAGTCGCAAAAAGCAACGGTATCCTTCTCTCCTGCATTCAGTTCTTCACTATGGGAACTCTCTCACTTATATGTATGGTGATCTTTGAGACGCCCGATTGGAGTGCTGTCGGAGGTTCTATTGGTTCTATACTCTATCTTGGCATTATGTCAAGCGGTGTTGCGTATACTCTGCAGATAATAGGTCAGAGATATACCGAGCCTACGCTTGCGTGCATACTGATGAGCCTTGAAAGCGTTTTTGCCGTTATCGGCGGTTGGATGATCCTGGGGGAACGTCTCGATTACAGAGAGCTTATCGGCTGTGCCCTCGTCTTCCTTGCTATAATCGTGGCTCAAATGCCCGGATTTATTAAAAAGAAGTGATATAGGGGAGGCTCAGAGGAGCCTCCCTCAAAAATTTACAGATATTGCCTCAAAGTTTACAAATAATTGATGTAAAAGCTTATAATACGTAGTAGAATAAAATAGATGATGGGAGGTGAGAGTGTGTTCGGATACGTAAAGCCTTATACGCCTGAGCTTAAAATGATAGAAAATCAGTATTACAGAGCTGCATACTGCGGTCTTTGCCGTGCTATGAGGGACGAGATAGGCGTTCTCTCCCGAATGACGCTCAGCTACGATATCACCTTTCTCGTTCTTGCAAGACTTGCTCTGACGGGCGAGATCCCGGAATTCCATAAGAAGCGCTGCTTTCTTCATCCCCTGAAAAAGAGACTCGTGATGAAGAAAAACGATGCCCTGCTCTTTTCGGCACACGTCTCCGCCATTCTCACTCAATATAAGATAGCTGATGACGTTACCGATGAAAAAGGATTCAAGAAAATAGGCGCACTTCTCTTAAAATCACTCTTTTCTCACTCGTATAAAAAGGCCAAAAAAGGCTACTTGGAGCTTGATAAAAGTGTAAAAGAGCATCTGAGCTCACTTCGGTGCACCGAAAGAGAAAAAACTCGCTCGGCAGATAAACCTGCGGCACTCTTTGGAGCGCTCATGTCAGATATCATGACAATTGGCATTGAAGAGGGAGAAAAAGAACGCATCGGAGCGACGATAGGCACCGCTATCGGGCGCTGGATATACCTTATCGACGCTCTTGACGATATAGAAAAGGACCGTAAGACCGGAAGCTACAATCCCTTTATCCTTCTTTTTGACGGAGCAGAGCTTGACAGAGAGAAAAAGCTCGATATAAAAGCGGCTATGCTCTCGGTCCTCGGTAAAGCGGTGTCTGCTTTCGATCTGCTTGATTTTGACGGCAGACGCGACCTTGAGGGCCTTATACGCAACGTTCTGACCGAAGGAATGCCGAGGATGACCGATGCGGTTCTCCTTGGTGGCACCGAAATAAAGACAACTGATGAAAACGGAGAAATGTAATGACCGATCCATATAAGATACTCGGTGTATCACCGAGCGCAAGCGACGAAGAAATAAAAAAGGCATACCGTGACCTTGCAAGAAAATATCACCCCGATAAATACCGTGACAGCGACCTTGCAGACCTTGCAAGTGAGAAAATGAAGGAAGTAAATGCAGCATACGAGGAGATTCAGAAAATCCGCTCGGGTGCAGGATCCTCCCAAGGCTCTTACAGCTCGTACGGACCGAACTCAAGCTCGGGAACGGGAAATCCTAAATTTAACAGAATAAGAGTCCTGATAAACAACGGTGATATTGCCGAAGCCGAAAGACTGCTCTCAGAAACCGACGCAAACGACCGTGCGGCAGAATGGCACTTCCTTATGGGTTGTATAGAGCTCAAAAAAGGAAACAGCCTCGATGCTTCTCGCTATTTCGATACGGCCTGCACTATGGACCCCTCAAATGCGGAATACAACATGATGCGAATGAGAATGCGCTCGTTCGGTAATATGGGTAACACACGTACATCCGGCGGCACGTACTACTCGGGCTGTGATATATGTACTTCTCTGCTTTGCGCCGACTGCTGCTGCGAATGTATGGGCGGCGACCTTATAAGCTGCTGTTAATATCTTTGAAGGGAGGCAATAGATTTGCCCCAGATACCTGTCAGAATAAATATTGACTACGGCAGTATCCTGCCTAAAAGGAATATAAAAAAGAGCAAGAAGATAGCCTTCTCTGCACTTTTCTGTGCTCTTGGAGTAGTTATTATGTATCTCGGTGCGCTTATCGAGGTGCTTGACATCTCAATGGCTTGCATTGCCTCTATGATATGTATAATCACCGTTATAGAAATAGGCGGTGCATACCCGTGGCTCGTCTTTGCCGTCACGGGAGCAATATCCTTCCTTATTCTTCCACAGAAATTTGCTGCTCTGATATACGTATTTTTTGCAGGATACTATCCTATGCTAAAATGTATTTTCGAGAGAACGAGAATAAGAGTGCTTGAATGGATCATAAAGCTCGTAGTTTTTAATGCTTCGATGGGAGCTCTTGTGCTTATCTCGCTTCTCGCGCTAACACTACCGGGGATAACAAAACCATATATAATTGCACTTTTTACACTCGGAAACATAACCTTTTTTGCATACGATATAGCGCTTACCATGCTGATAAAACTTTATTTTCTGAAATACAGAAGACTCTTTGGAATCGAAAAATTACTGAAATAACAACGGAGGAATGACATATATGTCAAAAACGAGGATAGTCGCCATAATAATAGATTCTATTCTCATTTTGCTCACGCTTTTATTTATTTTCGGCAACTCACTTCAAAACGTCGAGGAATCGACAAACACAAGTGAAGGTGTAACTAATATCATAGTCGAAAAGGTGGAGCCGATAAAAGGGGCGGTCGAGAGCAATAAAATAACCGTAGACGAGGTGGAAGCGTTCACCCGTTCCCTTGCTCATGTGCTTGAATTTGCTGCACTTGGGGCAGAATTTATGCTTCTTGTACTCCTTATCGGGCTCAAGCCCTTATGGTGTGGAATTCTTCTTTCCAACTCCTCCGTTCTTGTGCTTGCTGTTCTCGATGAAGCTCTGCAAACGTTAAGTGACAGAGCCACGGAGCTTATTGATATAGCAAAGGACTTTTTAGGTGCGTGTCTTGGCACACTTTTTGTACTTATGCTATACGCAATCATGCTATCATTTAAGAAAAAACAAAATAAGGTTTAAGATTAAAAAAGGACTTGGACAAGATATATGCAATTTGTTGCCACATGCCTATTTGGACTTGAAAAACTTCTCGGCGAGGAGATAGATGCGCTCGGATGCCGCAGAATAGAAACAATAGACGGCAGAGTTACCTTTGAGGGAACGCATAACGACGCCGCAAGAGCCAACATAAACCTACGCTGTGCAGAGCACGTCTTTATAAAAGTCGGAGATTTCGAGGCAATGAGCTTCACCGAGCTTTTTGACGGCACTTATTCGTTGCCGTGGGAGGATTATATCGACTTTGACGATGCTTTTCCTGTAAAAGGGCATTCTATAAGGAGTGCGCTTTATTCCCTGCCCGACTGTCAAAGCATTATAAAAAAAGCAGTCGCAAAGCGTCTTGGTGAAAATTACGGAAGCGAAATGCTGCCCGAAACCGGAGTAAAACATCAGATAGAATTCTTCCTTTTCAAGGATAAGGTAACAATGATGATAGACACCTCGGGTGTACCGCTTCACAAAAGAGGATACAGACCGGCTTCGGGTGCCGCACCGCTAAGAGAAACACTTGCCGCCGCACTCGTGCTTACGTCAAGACCTCGTGAGGACGTTCTATACTGGGATCCTTTCTGCGGTTCGGGAACGATCGCCATCGAAGCGGCAATGATAATGAAAGGAATCGCACCGGGGCTTCACCGCTCCTTTGACGGGGAGAAAATCTCCTGTCTTCCCTATGATTCCTGGCAAAAAGCAAGAGAAGAAGCCAAGTCGAAGATAAAAAACGACTGTGGCTTTGAGGTTTGGGCCTCGGATATTGATGCCGAAGTGCTCGAATATGCAAAAGCCAATGCAAAGCGTGCAGGCGTTGCCGATGCAATAAAAATATTCAAGGCAGATGCAAGAAAAATAGAGAAGCCAGATAGACGTGGCACTATTATCTGCAATCCGCCTTATGGCGAGAGACTGATGACCGTTCAGCAGGCAAACGAGCTTTACAGAACTATGGGAAAGACGTTTTCGCACTTTAACCCCTGGCAGATATACGTCCTCACTTCCTGCGAAGAATTTGAGCGCCTTTACGGCAGACGAGCAGACAAGAAGCGCAAGCTCTACAACGGCATGATACCGTGTAATCTTTATCAGTATTTTAAGCCACGGGAAGAAAAATTTAAAAACAGCATTGACAAGAAATATAAAAGGTGATATAATGTCACTGTCAAAATTTAATATGTGACGCAGTCACACGCGGGGGTGCCCTTCGGCTGAGACGGAGTTTTCCGAACCCTTATAACCTGATACGGATAATACCGGCGTAGGAAGTTGTTTGATATCTTTGCATTAAAAGGCAGCTACACGTCTATTCGTGCGGCTGCTTTTCACATGTAAAGAAAGGAGTTTTCATATGAAAAATGAAAACAAAGCCGGCGGTATTCACCGCCTCACCTTCAGTGCCGTGATGCTGGCACTGGCAACTGCCCTGGCACTCGTATGTGCCTTTATCCCCTTTCTCCATCTGCCATACGGCGGAGGATTTACACTCGCAAGTATGCTACCTATTGTGATAGTGTCATACGTATACGGTGTAAAATGGGGATTGTTCACCTCTCTCACCTATGCCGCCATCCAGATAGTTATGGATCTTATGGCGGGCAAATCCTCGGTAATAATCGCCTTTTTCCTTCCCGACAGTGACCAGACAATTATTGCTGCAATAGCCATAATCATCATTGATTATATCATTGCTTATGGGGTTCTTGGAATCGGCGGTGTATTCAGAAAAGGTGCGAGTAAAACAAAGGGACTAGTCCTTGGATCTGTAATCGCAACCGCTGCAAGATATATAGCTCATATAATATCGGGCTATATATTCTACGGCGCATATGCAGAGTGGTTCTTCACCGAGAGCTTTGATCCCGATATGGGCGCAAAAATTCTCGGCACGTTTGACGGTGAGCTGCTTGCCCTTATCTATTCGGTAATTTATAACGGACTTTATATGATTCCGGAAATAGTAATAACCGCAGTTTGTGCGGCTATAATTTCGAGACTTCCGCAAATAAAAGCAAAGGACTTACCTCTCTAAAAAATGCCGCACTTCGGTGCGGCATTTTTATATAAAACGCTTGATTTATTTCTCTTAATGCCTTATAATTAAGAAAAGATATTTTTTCGGAGATAAAGATGATTAAAGAAGAGCTTTCAAGACTTGCTATGGTACTTGGCGAGAATAATACCGAAAAACTGAAGAATTCACACGTTGCCGTTTTCGGCGTCGGCGGCGTCGGCGGGCATATATGCGAAGCACTCGCAAGATGCGGCGTCGGTCACATAGATATTTTTGATAATGACGTTGTTTCTCTATCAAATATCAACCGCCAGATAATAGCTCTGCACTCAACGGTGGGCAGAAAAAAGGTAGATGTGATGGCAGAAAGACTGCTCGACATAAACCCCGAGCTTGATATAAAAACGCACGACGTTTTTTACAGTGCGGAAAATGCAGACTCCTTCCCCCTCACCTCCTATGATTATATCGCCGATGCGATAGATTCAGTCCCATCAAAGCTTGAGCTTATAAAGAGAGCAAAGGAAAGCGGCGTTGAAATAATTTCCTCTATGGGAACAGGCAATAAGCTTGACCCTGCCCGTCTCGAAATAGCGGACATCCAGAAAACAGAATACTGTCCCCTTGCAAAGACGGTAAGAGTGGCTCTTCGTAAGATAGGAATAAACCATCTGACAGTCGTTTTTTCAAAGGAAGAGCCTGTAAAGACAGGTGAGTGTGTCCCCGGAAGCACAGCATTTGTTCCCGCTGCGGCAGGACTTCTTATAGCCTCAAAAATAATCCGAGACATCGCCTGTGATAAGGCTTTTTAATCATTTTTTCTATCCCCTATTGACCGAAAAAGAAAAATAATGTATAATATAATGGAATAAGAATGACAAAACTCTAACCAAGGAGAAAAGAGCATGAAAAAAACGATAATATCGGTACTCTGCGTAGTACTTATCTTCATCCCGACATTCATTGCCATAGGAAGCTATATCGCAACCCAGAATTCACCTATCTCAAATAATTTTGTTGAAAAAATAGATATAGCAGACCTTGACGGTAATACTTATACCGTTGCAAAGACAAAAAAGGACGGAGACCTTGTCAGCTTTTTCGTTTCGATGAATAAAAATGCCCTAAAGGTCGCAGAGCTTCCCGAGCCACTCGTAGGAACCCCTTTTTATAAGGTCACATTCCACAGTGGCAACGTAGCCGAGGATTACAAATATTATCTTGACACAAAGGGCGGTCTCAGCTATTCGGAGTATCCCGACGGCTCGATACATCAGCTTGACCCCGGGGACGTAAACAAATTCCTTATAACCCCTTATGCCCTCTCACTCTTCCCTGACGAGTCTCTGCCTATACTTAAGACTTCCACCGAAAATGAAATAATCCCCTCAAAGGTAAGCTGGAACTATAAGCTTGACGGTGAAAAATACAGCGCACTCAGCGGTTTTGAAACAACAGACGAGCTCCTTACCTACGAGATGGAAGGAAGCATAAATCTTCTCTTTACCTCCGATGCCGACCTTTATACTATCAAGGTATATAACAGCTCCTCAGAGCTTATATACGATGCATCTACCGAGGATCTTTCAACAATGACTCTTGATGAAGGCGAAGGACTCACCTTTATGGTTACCGCATCCTGGTATGAAGACAACACAAGAGAATTTTACGGTGAAGCAACGTATAACTTCAAAACAAATCTTGTTGCCGGAGCTGAATTCTTCATCGGCGAGGAATCAACAACAGTAGAGCCCGGAGATTTTGTTGCCATAACAGGCTACAATATTGCAGACCCATCAAAGATAACCTTCTCAAGCGAGCCCTCTATCGGTTATACTCCCACCTTCTATAAGGACGGCGACCACGTTATTGCATTCGTGCCGATAGACGTAAACCTTGAACATAAATCCTACGTATTCACTATTTCATATGGCACAACACAGCAGGATATAAACCTTGCAATAAAGGATAAGACCTTTAAGAAGAGAACTCACACCATAAGCAAGGTGGTTGCAGAAAATACAAGAAGCGAGCAGGCACTCTCCGAGTTTAACAAGGTGTTTGAGGAGATCTGCGCCAAGAGCGAAGGCACAAGACTCTTTGAGGGCGATTTCACCGATTATGAGGTATCTCTCAAGGCTTCTATTGCTGCAGGATTTGGTCTCCACAGAACTATTTCCTCAACTAAAGAGGTTTACAGAAGCACCGGCGTTGAATGGAGACTTGCCGCAGGTTCGAATATCACTGCTTGGAACAGCGGTAAGGTAGTTTATGCAGGCATCACAACTCATGGCGGACGTATGGTAGTTATCGACCACGGTCTCGGACTTAAGACCTGGTATATGCATATGGGCGAGATCAAGGTCGCTCTCGGTGACAGCGTTTCCACAGGTGACGTTATAGCTCTTGCAGGAAGCTCGGGCTTCTCCGAGGTAAACGGCGTATTCACTATGATGACCGTCGGCAATATCCCCGTTTGCCCCTACCGTACTTGGGACACGGGAACAGGTATAGACATCTACACAAAATAATAAATCACAAAAAACAAGGGGGGCGCACAGCGCCCCCTTGTTTTTTGCATTAAAAACCTCTTTCCTGCGTAAAATTGAACATCACTTTCACGGAGGAAAATATGGTTGTAGAAAAACAAAGTAACACTTCGGGCAATGGAGCCGCTTTATTTGCTGTCGGTTTTGCCCTTTTCTGCGTTTTATTGGCTCTTGCGACGGCTCTGCTTGTGTTTGTATCGGTATCTGCTTTTGAATCTATCGATAAAAAGGCATTCCCAAGCGGTATTGTCATAAGGGGAGAAGTTCCCCCCTCTTACCCAACCGTTATAATCGATGCAGGACACGGGGGCGAGGACGGTGGTGCAGTTGGCATAAACGGAGCAAAGGAAAAGGACCTTAACCTTGATATTTCCTTCAAGCTCTGCGATATGCTGAAAAATGCGGGCTTTAACGTCATTATGACCAGGACCGAGGATATACTCCTTTATGACAGAAATGCCGATTATAAGGGCCGTAAGAAATCACTTGACCTTCGTGCCCGTCTTGAAAAGGCAAAAAGTGTCGCTGATCCAATCTTTATAAGCATACATATGAATGCCTTTCCGAGCAGTAAATACAGCGGTCTTCAGGTCTGGTATTCAAAGAATGATAACGGCAGCAGAATTCTTGCAGATATTATTCAGGAAAGAGTTAAAAGCACTCTTCAAAATGAAAACAACAGAAAAACAAAGGCAGCAGACTCCTCGATCTACCTTCTTGACCGCGCAGAATACCCTGCCGTCCTTATAGAGTGCGGATTTCTTTCAAACGAGGAGGAATGCAGAATGCTTTCGGATGAAAATTACAGACAGAAGCTTGCCACCGTGCTTTTTGAGGCTATAAAGGATTATTCGAAAAATAACGGGTTGTAAATAGTATATTATTGTGTTATAATGGTAGTATCAAAAAGGAGGTGTTAACGTGACAAGGATAAGAAAACCGCTGCTTGCAGTTCTTTTGATTATGTTTTTTGCTTGTCTGTGCCTTACCGCTCACGCAAGTGACGCAAGCACTGCGAATGCAAATATATATGAAACAAAAGAATACAACGAGCTTTCAAAATTGGATATGTCAATACTGAAAAGCACCTCTGTTTTTAACTGGAAAACAGGAGAAGGTCTCTCACCCACAAAAAGCTCGATGAATGCTCTTCCGAGCTATCTGCTGTCCTTTTCTTCGGATACAAACGCTGCTTCTCTGATCTCCTCACCCACCGAGCGCATAAATGCATACGATTACAGACAGCTCTCATTTGCTGTCAAGGCGCTTTGCGGAGAGGACCCTGCACTGCGCCAGAACTGCTCTTTTATTCTTACCTTAAGCTCATATAATCACAGTCTTATATGCAAGGGCAGTATAACGAGCGGAGTATGGAACGTTATATCCTTTGACGTTGGCGCCTGGAAGGCAAGACACGACATAACCGGAATAAAAATAGAGATAGTTGGTGAAAACGAGGATATTCCCCTTTCCGAAATAGATTTCTCGGGGCCTTACGTTCCCCGCTATGAAAAGCCTACGATGCCTAAATTTATGTCATACGGGCTCTATGCCTCGGGCTCTGAGCTCGAAATTCTCAGCAAAGGAACGGCATCAGAGGCTTTGCGCATATACCTTGGCTCTCAGAGAGTCAGTATCAGCGGAAGAGCAGCAGTTCCCTTTTCAGGTGAGTTATCAAACGCTGTAAAAATAGTCCTCTCAAATAATTCCTCTCTTCGCAATATGCAGTTTGTTTACACACATCTTGACGTAGAGAGCGGAAAGTACGTCACCGCTCAGGAAAACGTTCCTCTTGAGGTGGGGGCAAACCGTTTTTCTTATCTCATTAAGACAGATGACGTTTCTCTGATATCAAGCTTTTCCCTCGTGCTTGACAGCGCCACGGGTGGCTCGGTAACCATCCATTCGATAGAGCCGATATCTGTTTACGACGGTTTTTCGGACGAACCGAAAGGTGAAATATCTTCCTGCAAGGTTGATACTACGGGAAAAACTCTGACAATAAAAGGAAGTATTCTTCACAATTATCTTATTTCACACTCTGACTATTCCCTTGCCTGCTATAAGCTACGCACGGGAGAAACTCTTGATGCCGCTATAAAAAGAGGGGACAAGCCCGTGGATACGGCAAAGATGTCATCACGCTTTAGCTTTGAAGTAAAAGTAGCTCAGCTGGGGGAACTTGCGCTCGTTTCAAAATATGCTGTAGTTGCACTCTCTCAGAGCGGTGAGTATACCCTTATTGCTCCTCCCGCAAGTATCGAAGCAAAATTCGGTACGGCAGAGACTGCCTCAGGCAGAACAAATATTAAGGGACTTCAGTATGAAAACATATCAAGCGCAATTGACTGTGGAGCAGGCTCGGCAATAATTGACGTTTATCTCGACAGACTTACCAGCAGCACTCACGCAGGTCACCTTCATACTGTCGAAAATACGTTCATCTATTTCGATGCCGACTACGTCCGCACACTTGATAATAAGATAAAAAATCTTTATGCATCGGGATGTAAGGTATACCTGCGCCTGCTTATATCCGCAGATGCTGATACTTCCCTCATTCCTTATGCGACCTCATTTGGAAAAAATGAAAAAACTGAATTTCTCGCTGTAAACATAGCAAATAAAAAAGCAGAGGAGCACTTTTTTGCAACCGTAGACTTTATCTCAGGACGCTATTCTACACAAAAGAACGGCAGGATATCCGGTCTTATACTCGGAAAAACCGTTGATATAATGGAAACTCGGAATTATTCAAGGGACGTGAGCATATCTGACTATGCACATACCGTTTCGATGTCTCTTGACCTTATGGCAAGAACTGCCGCTACATCAATACCGGGAATTGAAATAATCCTGCCTGTATCCGACAAAAAAGAAGCGACGGATTCGTTTGATACAGAGCAGCTCCTATCCTCTATATGCCTTTATTTTGACGAAACAGGTGGACTTGACTACTCTCTTATGCTTGAGAGCACACACGCCCCCTATTCAGAGAACGGTAAAAAGCAAAGCGCATCTGAGGATAGTGATTATTACTGTACAGATAACATATACACATTTGAGAGAGTACTCGATTACCTCTCGCGCACCTTTGAAAATGCACCGAAATCATATATCTACTGCTATTCCCCGACATCACTTGACGCCGAGAGTCTGAATGTCGCTTACATATATAATTACTACAGCATAATGTTCTCGGAAATGGCAAGTGCTTTCGTTCTTTCACTGCCCGACGGTGAAGAGGGCAAAAATGCCGCAAATTCTCTTTCTTATCTTATGAAATATATTGATACAGAGAAAAATATAAACGGTGAACTTTCCCTCTCTGCACTTGAATTTTTGGGTGCGACGAGCTTTGAAGAACTGATAGACGGATATGACAGCGAGCTTATAAAATACAGAGTTTTCAGCGAGACCGATCCCCTTGATACCCTGCCCGAAACGGTAAAAGGGAGTTATCCGCTCTGGGATTTCTCAGATGCATTCGGAACGCTCGGCTGGTTTGAGGGCAACAACTGCCGTTCACTCTCTCTTGACGCAACCGCAAAGGATGGGAAGGCGCTGTGCGCAGAAATATCGGGAAACGACAATGTTAACGCTTACTCGGACATAGTATACAAATATGAATATACCGAGGATATCTCCTCTATACCGTATATCGTCTTTGACCTCGAGCTCAAAGACGGCAATGACGATTCACTATATGAAATAGTAATAATAATGGGCGGTGAAAACCATCGTCTTGAAGCTAAAAAGGTTGTTCGCGGCGGCGGAGATATAAAAATGATAATTGACGTCGGCGTAGTGTCCGACATGAAAAAGATAGATTATATACGGATATGTGTGCGTAAAAATCTGTCACAGGACGACCTCATCGACGGCAGAGATTTCAAGCTATACCTGAAAAAGGTTACCGCTCACAGCGATAGATATGGAGACGATGCACTTGAGCGGGCGGTACTTAATGCAAGAGCAAAAGCGAGAAATACAACTCTTATGAGCGATGGCGATATACTCTCGTCTACCAAATACGAGCTTATCGCATCTGTCCTTGTTATAATTATAATAGGCGTTCTCATGGTCGCCTTCTATGAAAAAAGACAAAAATAAAACCAAAGGTGACTGTTGCTCTATGAGCGACAGTCACTTCACTATTTCAAAAATCTGTTATATACAAACGGAATTTCCTACATAAAAAGCAGAGGGACGTTTCCGGAAAATCCTCAAAGAAAGGAGCCTTGGCTTTGACAGACAAAACACAAAAGGATGAATATGAGAACGCTATTATAACAGAGCTATTCTTCCAAAGGCAGGAAAAAGCAATATCAGAATGCCAAATAAAATATGGCAAGCTCGCCTTTTCCGTTTCTTATAATATACTCCACAGCCGTGAAGACGCAGAGGAATGCGTAAACGACGCAATGCTCGGGCTCTGGAACAGCATCCCACCCGAAAGACCACGTTCACTAGTTTCCTATCTCTGCTCACTCGTCCGCAATATTTCGCTTAACCGCTACGACTACAACCACGCTTCAAAACGCAACCGAGACATGGACGAGATACTCGAAGAGCTTGAAGGCGTACTCGCATCTCCCGACTGGGAAGAACAGTTCCGCGAGGGCGAGGTGACCGAGCTTATAAACGCCTTTCTCGCAGAACAAAAGGAAAAGGACAGAGTTATCTTCGTTCGCAGATACTATTATTCTGATCCCGTTTCAGATATTGCACGTGCGATGGGAGACAGCGAAGGAGCAATAGCTATGAGACTTTCAAGAATGAGAATAAGGCTTCGCAAAAAACTTGAAAAGGAGGGCATTTCGATATGAAAAAGAATTACCTTTATGAAAAAATGTCCGAAATAGATGAAAAATACATTGCGGAAGCAATGTATCCCGAGAAATTCCGCAAAAAAGAAACAAGAGGTATCAACAAGCGCAGATTTATTCTGCTTGCGGCAACGATAGCTATTCTTGCTTCGGCCTGTGTAGCCCTTCCGCTTTTGCTTCGAAGCGGTGATTCCCCCGACATCGGCAAATACGATTTTTCCTCTCCCGAATTTGCTGATTTTGAAATGGACGGCACAACTCTCGTAGCCTACAAGGGCGATGGCGCAGAGGAGCTTATACTGCCCGAGGGTATTGAGGCTATTGCCGATTACGCCTTTTATGAAAACAAAAATTCTACCGACATCAAGATAATTTCGCTTTCAAGCACCGTAAAAAAGGTGGAAAACAACTCTTTTGCAGGCTGTGATAAGCTTGAGAGCCTGATAATTAACGGTGATAACGGTGATTTTACCGAGAATGATGATCTCCTTATGACAGCCGACGGCGAAACTATAATCAAATATCTCGGAGATGAGAGCCAAAAGAGCTTTACTATCCCAAGCGGTGTTAAATATATCGCCGCACACGCTTTTCAGCTCTCGGAGCTTGAGCACGTTACCTTCCCCGATACGCTTCTCTATATCGGATATAATGCTTTTTCAAGTCTGCCTCTTAAAGAGATAGTACTTCCAGAAAGCGTCATTGAAATTGCAGACGGCGCATTCAGCGGATGTGTAAATGCTCTTGATGGAAGCTACCCCGAAAACCTTAAAATAGGTGAAAATTCCTTTGATATAGTTCCCTTTTATCTTACTATGCTTGCAGGCAAGCCCTGCCCCTCCGAGGATTTCCAACGGGGAAACGTCACAATGACCGAAGCCTTCAGGCAGAGCAACGCCGAGGTCATTACAGAGCAGTTTGAGGATATACTCGAATATTATAATACGGGAATAATGCCCGATCCCTACGACACCTTCTGCTATGCGGCGCTAAGTTCGGGGCAGCCGATTCCCGAGGGAGCAGTAATTCCGAATGTAGAAGACCTTGATTTTTCCTCTATTCAGATAGTAGAGCGGACGTGGGGAGCGCAGACGAATGCTGATATCATAATCCCCTGCAGCGGCGGATACGATATGGTCATAGGCTACCGCATATACGATATCTGGTCGCCCCTTTACTGGGAGGACGTTAAATGGAGAGCAGAAGCTATCTCCTTTATACCGACCGATGCGGCAAAGAGTGCGGATATCGCTATCGGAGACTGGTATATCGAATTTGAGACTGATGCAGAAAGCGGTCGTTACACCGCACTTACCTTTACAAACACCGAAGGCGAGAGCTTTTACGAGTTCCGTTTTCAGTCAGAGGAGCCTTACAGACTGGCTATGTCTCCCGATGGGCAAATGTTCATCGTTGAATATATGAGCTCGGGCGCTTGGAGCTTCTTTATCGAGGATCTCTCCGGCGGACTCTATCACACCTGGTGGAGCTACACCGCCCCCTGCATTCCCTATTTTCAAAAGGCTGACGGCATATATTTCCCTCACACCGCCGCATTTAACGATGATCCCGAGACGATGGAAGAATACCCCGTTATAGCCGAAAACGAACAGGGAGTATTCCTTATGGACTGGAGCCAAGAGCTCATACGTAATAATACTATAAGCGGTGAAGATACGGTAATGTATTACGACGCAAAATACGTCCACAGAGAATACAAGGCAGAATACGTTACAAAAGATTCCCTTCCCATCTTGAATAGCGACCCTATCTATGACGGTGCAGATAAGATCGTAAGCGATTCTTACGTTGTAAACGTAATATACGACTTAACAAGCAATGAGGACGATAGATTCACAAACGGTGAGCTTGCCGTTATTTTCGACGCACCTCATACGTGGTTAGGAACACTTGATATCGAGAGAGAAAAAGCTACTCGTTATCCCTCATTCAGATACGAAGCCTTCGGCGGAGTCTATAAGGTGTTCCCCTATTATAAGCTGACATATGATGATTTGGTAGGCTATTATTCGCTCCTTAAATACCCCGAAAGTACCTTCACTCGCATCGAAGTGAACAGCAAAACTATTAAGGAATATGCGTATGTAAAGCATACGGACGTAGTTTGGGATGCTATCAGAACAACGTATTTCTTTAACGTGATTACCGCAGATAACTACCTCATCCCTCTCTATATGTATTCCTACCGTGATGACAGCGCAGATTATTTTGAAAGAGTTATCTGCCCCGTGATCGAAAGCATAAGGCTGGCAGAAGGGTGCAAGATAGAGGACATGAGCGCAAAGCCCGAGGATGATAAGGTCATTTTCACCGCCGAATTCAAAAATTCGACAGGCAAAGAGCTCTCCGGCACGCTCGACCTATGCGATGTTGCCCCCTGCAAATTAGAGGAAAATGTAAGCCTCTCGGGTGGCACGCTTGATAAGCTCGGATACGTTAACTTCGCCATAAGAGAGAGCGATGGCAAATATTATCTTTCCTTTGACGATATGGTATACAGCTACGTCTTTATCCTCGAGAACAGTAGCTGGGTACGCACAAGTTAAACTAAAAAGCCCCCGAGAGGGGGCTTTTTTTACTTGCTTCTTTCGTTTAGGCGGTATTTGCGGGGAGAGGTGCCGAAGCGCTCGGTGAAGATTCGATAGAAATAGCTCTTATTGCTGTAACCCACCGCCTCCGAGATCTCCTCTGCACTTATGTTCGTATTTTTGAGCAGGTATGCAGCCTGTGAAAGGCGCTTATCCTGCACAAGCTCGGTATAGGTCTTTCCCGTCCTGTTTTTTATCTCGTGGCTTATTCTGTAAAAATCGTAATGGAGCAGCCTTGCCGCCTCGGTAAGGCTGCCTTCTTTATAATTCTCCTCTATGTAGCGGAACAAGCGGACTATCATCTCATCCTCTTTTGAGTGATGGGCAAGCTTGTCGGTACAGCTTATAAGCTGCATTATCAGAAGCCCCATTGTCGTCTGATTTATGTTTCTCTTATTCGGGGTATTGTTTATAAGCGTGAAAATGAGATTTTCCACAAGATTCTGTACGGGAAGAACGTCCTTCACCTTAAAATGAAGATAGCTCGGATGGTCGGGACTGATAAGCGCATCGATTATAAATTTACGGAGCGGTGACTCCTCCTCTCCCATCATCTCAAGGCTTTTATCAAAAAACTGCGGAAGAATTATAAAGTTTACTGCGATATCGTCCTCACCGCAGGGCATTATCTCCTGCCTTGCATTCTGGCCGAGAAACAAAAGCTCTCCCTCGCACAGCTCTATCTCCTTACCGTTAACGATGTGCGTGGTCTTGCCCGAACACATATAAACGACCTCAACGTAACCGTGGGTATGCTCGGGAAAACGTACGAAGCGCATATGCGGATGCACGGTTATAAGCTTTCCGCTACGCAGAAAATATCCGGGGCTGACTTCTCTTCCTCTGTTTCCTGTATATACGGAGAGATCGACTTTGCCGCTCTCAAGAACAGCTCGCTCCTCTTCTCTTATAGCTCTAAGCGGTGCAAGTATCTTCTCATTTATCATCATCTCACCTCTTTACTTT
The DNA here is from genome assembly GCA_015063495.1 of Oscillospiraceae bacterium. GTDB lineage: Bacteria > Bacillota > Clostridia > Oscillospirales > CAG-272 > SIG710. The sequence goes on along the minus strand of SVUB01000002.1, from coordinate 12,960 downwards.
ATTATATACCATTCGACATATTTTTTCAATACAAATAAGGACACTTTTTTTGGCAAATCAGAATATTTTTATTTTAGCATTTCTGCTGTATAATGAATACAGAGATATCTTATGAAAGGAGATATTTATGGTTTCTTACTATCTTGCAATAGATATCGGAGCTTCCTCGGGAAGACACATTTTAGCACATATAGAGAACGGGGAGCTATGTCTTGAGGAGATATACCGCTTTGATAACGGAGTAAAAAAGGATGGCGATTCTCTCGTTTGGGATATTGAATCTCTTTTCTCATCTGTCAAATCCGGTATAAAAAAATGCGGTGAGCTCGGAAAGATACCTTCTACTGTAGCTATTGACACATGGGGCGTTGACTACGTGCTGCTTGACAAGGATAAAAAGGAAATTCTCCCCGCCATCGCTTACCGTGACGCAAGAACCGAAAAAGGTGAAAAGGAGGTTTCCGAATTTCTTCCGCAGAGCGAGCTCTATTCAAGGGTTGGAATTCAGAAAATGCCTTTCAACACGATATACCAGCTTTACTGCGACAAAAAGAGCGGAAAGCTCGATACGGCAGAGCATCTATTGATGATCCCCGATTATCTTTCCTTTAAGCTTACCGGAGTTCTTCATCAGGAATATACGAATGCTACCACCACGGCACTTGTAAACGCTCGCAATAAGACATGGGATAGTGAACTCATAGAAATGCTGGGGCTTCCCAAAAAGCTCTTCACAGAGCTTTCTATGCCCTGCACGATGGTTGGAGGATTTACAGATGAGATAAAGAATGAGATAGGCTTTGACTGCACGGTCATCCACTGCCCCTCTCACGATACGGCATCAGCCGTTGCCGCCTGTCCCATCGGCGATGACAGCCTTTATATATCATCGGGAACCTGGAGCCTCATTGGTACCGAAAATAAAGAGCCTATGCTTGGTAATGATGCTATGGAAGCTAATTTTACAAACGAGGGCGGTATTGAATACAGATTTAGATTCCTTAAAAACATTATGGGAATGTGGCTCTTCCAGAACATAAGAAAAGAGATAAACAAATCTCTTACATACGACGAAATGATGGAGCTTGCAAAAAAGAGTGACTTTAATGGGACATTTGACCCCTCGTCCGCCTCTCTTCTTGCACCCGAGAGTATGATAGAAGCAATCAAAAAGCTTCTTGGTCGCCCCGAGCTTTCGCTCGAGGATCTACTCTCATCGGTTTATCATTCCCTTGCTCTTTCCTATAAAAAGGTCACGGAGGAGATAGAAAATATCAGTCAGAAAAAGATAGATTCTATATTCATTGTCGGCGGCGGAAGCAAGGACGCATATCTGAATCAGCTGACGGCAGAATACACAGGCAAAAAGGTGCTTACAGGACTTACCGAGGGAACTGCGATAGGAAATCTGCTCTCGCAGATAATGTACGAGCAAAAGCTCTCACTCGCAGAAGCACGTAAAATAGTTAAAAATACGTTTGAAATAAAGGAGACGAACTAAATGGAAAGATACGAAAGCGCAAAAAAGATCTACGCTGAGCTTGGCGTTGACACCGAGGCAGCTATTACGGCGCTGAAAAAAGCCTGCATTTCCGTTCACTGCTGGCAGGGCGATGACGTTTCAGGATTCGACTCAAAGGAAGCTCTCTCCGGCGGTATTCAGACCACAGGAAATTATCCAGGAAAGGCAAGAAACCCGGAAGAGCTTATGGCAGACCTTGACCTTGCTTTTTCTCTTATGCCCGGCAAGAAGAAGCTCAATCTCCACGCCAGCTACGCAATTTTTGAGGACGGAGATTTTGCCGACAGAAATGTACTCGAGCCGAAGCACTTTGCTAGGTGGGTAGAGTTTGCAAAAGAAAGAAATATGGGTATAGACTTCAACCCGACTTTCTTTGCTCACCCTATGGTTAAAAATAACCTCACACTTTCATCCCCCAATGAAGATGTCAGAAAATTCTGGGTCGAGCACGGCAAAGCCTGCATCAAAATTGCTGAATATTTTGCAAACGAAACGGGAGAGCCCTCCGTCATCAACTTCTGGATTCCCGACGGTTATAAGGATATCCCTGCAGATAGACTCGGCCCGAGAGCACGCTTCAAGAAATCTCTTGACGAGATACTCTCGATCCCCTATGATAAAACAAAAGTATACGTTACGCTTGAATCAAAGGTATTCGGTATAGGACTTGAGAGCTATACAGTAGGATCGGCGGAATTCTGCCTCTCGTATGCCGACTATAAGCACATAACTCCCCTTATGGATAATGGTCATTACCACCCGACCGAGGTCGTGAGCGACAAAATATCCTCGCTTCTGCTCTTTAACGAAAAGATAGCGCTCCACGTAACTCGTGCGGTGCGTTGGGACAGTGACCACGTAGTCATCTTCGACGACGAAACAAAGGAGATAGCGAAGGAAATAGTCAGAAATGATGCTCTTGACAGAGTTTTCATTGCAACCGACTATTTTGATGCTTCCATCAACCGTATCTCCGCTTGGGTAACAGGTGTCAGAAACGTACAGAAGGCACTTCTCTTTGCACTTCTTGAACCGAGCGCAAAAATGAAGGATATGCAGGAGAACGATAACTTTACCGAGCTTATGGTGCTCTCCGAGGAGCTTAAAACAGCTCCGTTTGGCGACGTTTGGAAGGAATTTCTACGCAGAGAAAATGTAAATGAAAATTACATAGACATGATAAAAGAATATGAAAAGAAGGTTCTGGTGAATAGAATATGAAAAACATCCTAAAAGCTCCCTTTGTTGAGGAAATGAAAAAAACGACCGCTAATATGTACCGTCTCGGCTGGGACGAGAGAAACGGCGGTAACATAAGCTATATGCTTGACGAAGCTGAAGTCTCAAAATATCTTAACCTTAATAAGGTCATTCGTAAAATTGATCTTGGCTTTGATGCTACAGAGCTTATCGGCAGAATATTTATCGTAACCGGTACGGGAAAATACTTTAAGAATATAGAATTTGATCCCGAGACAAACCTTGGTATCATACAAATAGCCGGAGACGGTAAGACCGCAAAGCTTCTCTGGGGCTGGCGTGACGGCGGAAGATTCACATCGGAATTCCCCGCACATATGATGAGCCATATCGCAAGACTTAAGGTCGACCCCGAAAACCGTGTAATAATGCACACTCACCCGACCTACACCATCGCTATGAACACTGTTTGCCCCGTTGACGAAAAGGACTTTACACATAAGCTTTGGCAGTCGAACACCGAGGCGGTTGTTGTGTTCCCCGATGGCGTTGGAGTACTTCCCTGTATGGTGTGTGGCACAAATGAGATTGGTATTGCCACGGCCGAGAAGATGGAGAAAACACGCCTTGTAGTATGGACAAACCACGGCATTTACGGTGCAGGTAAGACAATGGACGAGGCATTCGGACTTATCGAAACGGTAGAAAAGACAGCACAGATATATATGCTTACTCTCGGTCACACAGTAAACGTTATCCCCGATAGTATAATTAAAGCTCTTGCAGACCTCTGGCATCTGACCCCCGTCGAGGGAATTCTTGATATCTAAAACAATGAAGCGGTAGTTCAATAGAACTACCGCTTTTCTTATTTTATTTTCATTGCCGCTATCTTATCGGCATCGGGGGTTACGACCGCTGACCAATTAGTATGGTATATAACAAGTCCGGGCTTGCCCGAAGCGGGCTTTTTAACGTTCTTTGCAAGGGTGTAATCGACCTCGACGTTCTGTCCGCCCGTTGCCTTTGAATAGTGCGCCGCTATCTCGGCAGCTTCCGTGAAATCCGCTCCGTCAGGCTCCTCTCCGCCGCAAACAAGGACTACGTGTGAGCCGGGAACACCTTTTGCGTGGAACCAATAATCGGTCTTTTCCGCAAGGCGGTGAGTGATGTATTCGTTCTGAATATTGTTTTTGCCGCAAAGCACAGTATATCCACCGCTCGTTTTGAATTTTGAATATGCGGGAGTGCTATTTTTCTTTGCAGTATATCCCTTCATCCTTGAAGCATATCCGGAGGAATGAAGCTCCTGGCGTATCTCGGCAAGATCCGAGGGGGTCTCTGCCCTGGTGAGCGAATCAAATACCGTATAGATGTATTCAAGCTCTGCACGTGCGAGTGAGATCTGTTTTGTAAGCTCTACTTTTGCCGTCTTGGCCTTATTATATTTTTTATACATTCTCTGGGCGTTAGCGGCAGGTGAAAGACGCTCGTCAAGCTCTATCTCGCACTCACCGAAGCTACCGTCATCTCTCATATCCGAATAATCGGTGAGAGTGACCTTCTTCATTCCCCTCTGGAGTATATAAAGGTTTGATGTAATAAGATCTCCCCATTTTTTATATTCTTCGCCCATAGCACAGCTTGAGAGTTCCTCTTCTTGTGCACCTATCTTTTTCAGAAGACGTGTCTCTGCATTTGTGAGCAGGTGTAAGATGTCAGCAGCTCTCTGACGAACACGCATCTCTCTGTCTCTGCCATCATAAAAAGCGTCAAGCAGCTCTCCGAGAGTTTCATAGTGCTTTGACTGCATGGGAGCACTGTAATGCGTAAGCTCCGTGAAGCAATACTCTATCGGACGTCCCGTCTCGTCTGTTATCATCGTAGGCAAAGACTCACCGTGCTTTATGCAGTCGATAACCGAGGAAAAGCTCCGCCAAAGCTCCTCTGCCGTACAGTATTTGAGTGGTGTGTCAGTATGCCTTGTGGCACGGAAAACTATCTCTCGTGCAAGTGAGGACGAGATACCAAGGTATGAAGACGTTATAAACTTGTCCGCTCCCTTTTCACTGCCTGCCCTTTCGTATTCTGCAGAAAAGCTCTCAAGATCGGCATCAAGCGGATTTTTCTTTTCCTGTGCAGGAGGCATTTCGTAGGTCATTCCCGGTAATAGCTGACGAAGTGAGCTTGTAGTAAAATCAACAGGCTTAAGAAGCGCTATTATCTTCTTGTTTTCATCGGTGAAGATGAGGTTACTGTATTTGCCCATGACCTCCGCAATAAGATAACGCCGACATGGGAATCCGAGCTCGTCATAGGTTTCAAAAACGAGCACTGCCACTCTCTCAAAGCCGGGCTGAAGGACGTCCGACAATTTTGCACCGGTAAGATGCTTACGAAGAAGCATACAAAACATAGGAGGCGAGGGGGGATTTTCTTTTTGTGTAAAGGTAAATCCTATTCTTGGATTATTTGCACCTGCATCTATAAGAAGCTTCCTTCCGCCACTTATAGAACGGGTTATGATCACTATCTGATCCTTTTCGGGCTGATGTATTTTTTCTATTTTTGCCCCAAGTGCTTCGCCTTTTATTTCAGCGAGCACACGGGCAAGCATACCTGCGTCAAAAGCCATATTTTTTGCCTTTCATTTGCAAAGACTTGTTTTTTAACTTATTCTCTCTTATTCCGTGCGAAATATCTTCTCATTGTAAGCGCCAGAATTACACCGAGAATGGGAAAGAGTGCCGAGATACCGATGCCGGCTCTCATACCTATCTGTTCTGCCGTTATACCGAGCTTCTCGGACGCTTCGAGAGCAAACGACGATACCCCGACGCTGTCCGCAATTAGTCCTACAAGCTGTGGTGCAATTGATGCTCCGCAATCCCCTCCTGCGGCAAGAAGTGCGTATGCCGCAACTCCGAGTCCGGGATAATTCTCCTCTGCGTAGATTATCGTTCCGGGCCAGAGCATCGACGTGAAGAATCCGGTTAGAACACAGCCGATAAGGGCTATGGCAGAATTAAGTGCAAAAGAGGAAATTATATAGCAGACCGCCGCACCGAGCATCCCAAAAAGCATTATCTTACCAATGCTCTTACCATATTTTGCGTAAAGGGTACGTCCCGTTCCGAGCAGCAATGCAAACGCTGCCATTCCGAATATATCTCCCCATATTTTGGGAATGCCTATCGCATTCTCGGCAAAGCTCGAAACCCATTGCGTCATAGTACATTCGGATGCTCCGCCAAGGAATATAAATGCGATACACATAATAAATCCCGCTTTTTTCTCACTTCTCTTCCCTGTCTCATTCTTTGAGTCCACACTCATTGGGGGAAGCTTTGCAGTGGCGAACATAACAAAAGAAACGAGCGGCATGACCGAGAGGATAAGTGCGAGAATCATCCAATTGTGTGTTCCTATAAGCCTTAAGGTAAGCGTACTTATAAGCACTACGCCCACAACTCCCCAGGCGTAGATAGAATGGAGCTTACTCATCTCTCTTTCGGGATTATCCGAGGGAATAGCGGCAATGAGAGGACTTGTAAGAACCTCGCCAAGTCCTGCTGCAACAGAAATAACAACTGTTCCAAGTGCTATCCAGAGATATGCTGCTCCGGGGAAAAACGTAGGCATAAGTGCATATATAAGAAATCCTACAAACGCAATAAACGGGATAAAGCGTATCGTTTTATGTATATTAAAAAGCCTGCCGAAAAAAGAGAAAATAAGATCTACTGCGAGCTGCACCGAGAAATTAATAACAACGAGAAGTCCGAGAAGTGTATAAGATATCTCATACATTTCACGGAACGTCACGAAAAGAAGCGGAGACAGAACGCTGGCTGCCGCCATCGAAATATTGCTTATATATGAGGCGTATTTTGCCGTCCTGTAATTGTTTGAGTTCATTTGTTTTCCTCTGTGTTCTTAAACCGTTCTGAAACCTCTGCCTATTATCTCACTGCTCGTGGTTATTATGGTAAATGCTTCGGGGTCGATCTCTTTTATCTTATTTCTGAGCTTTATAGCCTCTGTACGGCGGCAAACGGTGTGGAGCATTGTTTTCTCTTCCTTGGTGTATTCACCTATGACCTTACTTACAGTTGCTCCGTGGCCGAGATTATTCATTATAAATTCGGATATCTCATCCTTTTTGGTAGTTATAACAACGAAATATTTGCAGGTATGGAAATTTTCTATAACCGCATCCACGATAAATGCCTTTGCGAAAAGTCCGAGCAGACAGAAAAGGCCGGTCTGCACGTCGAACACAAAGAACGCACTCGATGCTACCGCAAAATCTACGAGAAGAAGCGCCTTGCCAACGTCGATAGACGTGAATTTTTTGAGTATAAGTGCAATTATATCCGTTCCGCCCGATGAAGCATCGTTATTAAATATCATAGCAGAACCGAGGGCGGATATAAATATACCGTAGATAAGCTCAAGGAGAGGCTGATTTGACATCGGCTCGCTTATCGGAACAAAAACCTCAAAAATATAGGTTACCGCAGAATAAAGAAGACTGCAATAGACTGTCATTATTCCGTTTCCCTTGCCGAGAAATATAAATCCGAGGATAAGGAGAAATACGTTGAGTATGATTATCCACGTTGCCGTACTTATAGGGGTAAACTGCGCAAGTATAAGGCCGACACCCGTTACTCCACCCGTAGTAAAGCCGTTGGGTATCTTAAAAAAGTAAACACCTATTGCAAGAAGCAAGCATCCTGCGGTTATCATAAAAAATCTGCGCAATTTTTTCAATTTCTTCTTCCCCCGATTTGACTATCATAAGTAGTATATCTTCTTCTCTTGATTATATCCGAATATATAGATTTTGTCAACAAAAAACTCCGTCAAAAAATGTCTGACTACAAGCAAATATAAAAATCAAAGCAATATAAGACTTTTCTGATGGATATAGGTTTTATTTGGAATAAAACACTTGCAAAAAAGCAAATTATATGGTAAAATGTATAATTAGGAAAATATGCCGAAAGGAAACCATAAGGAAACTGTATGATAGTAGCACTTGAAAATGCAAAGCGCGAGCTTGTGGCAATGGAGGATGAGGTAAAGGAGCTTGGAAACTCTCTTAACATTGAAGCCGTGCGTGAAAACGTGGCAAGACTCGAGGAGACCACGCAGGACGGTGAATTCTGGAATGACACCGAGAAATCCACCAAGGTCCTTCAACAAATAAAAAACGGAAAAGATAAAATTGAAGCTTACGACACGCTCGTTTCCCGCCTTGAGGACGCTATCGTCCTTGCAGAGATGGGAATAGAGGAAAATGATGAGAGCTGTGTCCCTGATGTCGAGAGCGAGCTCGAATTCGTTAAAAAAGAAGCCGAGAGACAGAGAATAGAGATACTCCTCTCAGGCGAATATGACCGCAATAATGCTCTTGTTTCATTCCACCCCGGTGCGGGTGGAACAGAGGCACAGGACTGGGCGTCTATGCTTTACAGAATGATAACGAGATGGGCGGAAAAGCACGGTTTTACCGTTAAGCTTCTTGACTGGCTCGACGGCGAAGAAGCAGGTCTTAAGAGCGCATCCATAATGGTCGAGGGCGAAAACGCATACGGCTATCTTAAGAGTGAAAACGGTGTTCACCGTCTCGTAAGAGTTTCACCGTATGACTCCGCAGGACGCAGACACACGTCTTTTGCCTCCGTCGAGGTTCTCCCCGAATTTACAGACGATAAGGGTGAGATAGAGATACATGCCGAGGATATTGAGGTCACCGCACACCGTTCAAGCGGTGCTGGTGGTCAGCATATCAACAAGACCGACTCTGCAATCAGAATCGTCCATATCCCCACGGGAATTGTAGTAGGATGTCAGACAGAGCGTTCGCAGCTTCAGAACAAGGAAACGGCAATGAAGATGCTTAAATCCAAGCTCATGGAGATAAAGGTTCGTGAAAACCTTGAGCGTATCGAGGATATTCAGGGTAATAAAACCAACATCGAGTGGGGTGCGCAGATACGCTCTTACGTATTTATGCCCTACACCCTCGCAAAGGATACGAGAACAGGCTTTGAGAACGGAAATATCGACGCTGTAATGGACGGAGAAATAGACGGCTTCATCAACGCCTACCTTAAAATGAACTCAGGAACTTAAAAAAAGGCTGTTGCAAAGCGCAACAGCCTTTTCTTATTTCATTGCACGCATAGCGTTAAGTATTGCAAGCACCATAACACCAACGTCAGCAAATATAGCGAGCCACATTCCCGCAATTCCGAGTGCACCTAAAAGAAGCACAGCTCCCTTTACCATAAGAGAGAAGATAATGTTTTCTTTTACTATACGCACGGTTTTTCGGGATATTTTTATAGCCTCAGCTACCTTTGTGGGTTTATCGTCCATAAGGACTATATCGGCGGCCTCTATCGCCGCATCGCTTCCGAGTGCTCCCATGGCGATTCCAACGTCTGCACGTGAAAGCACCGGAGCATCGTTTATACCGTCACCGACAAAAGCGAGTGGAGAGCTTTCTGCGAGTAGCCCCTCTACCCTGCTTACCTTATCCTTTGGCAAAAGCTCCGCAATTACTTCATTCACACCGAGTTTTTTTGCCACAGATTCACCGACTTCCTTTTTGTCACCCGTAAGCATAACTGTCTTTTTGATGCCGAGCGAGGAGAGAACCGCAATAGCTTTTGCGGCATCCGGCTTCACCACGTCGGAAATGACTATATGTCCTAAATATTCTCCATTCTTTGCAACGTGTACTGCCGTACCAATAGCGTCAGGCTCGATAGGCTCGACACCTATGCTTTCCATAAGCCTGCGGTTTCCAACGCAGATTTTAGCGCCCCCCACAAGTGCTTCTACACCAAGTCCCGAAAGCTCTGTTACACTCTCAGGCATATCCGGTTTTTCTCTATATGCACTGACAATAGGCTCAGCTATCGGGTGATTAGAGTGGCTCTCGGCAGATGCCGCAAGTGACAGAAGCTCTGACTCACTGCCGCTTACTGCCTTTATTTCCGTTACATTAAATGTTCCTTTTGTGAGCGTGCCCGTTTTATCAAAGGCCACCGTGCGTACTTTCGCAAGCACCTCCATATATGTTGCACCCTTGATAAGTATTCCCTTTCTCGACGCACCGCCGATTCCGCCGAAAAAGGAAAGAGGCACAGAAATAACAAGCGCACATGGGCATGAAACAACAAGAAATACAAGTGCCCTGTTAATCCATTTTGCCCATCCACCGACAAAAAGAGGAGGAAAAATGGCAAGCAGAAGTGCACCGATGACGACTGCAGGAGTGTAAACCCTTGCAAATCTCGTGATAAAGCTCTCGACCTTTGCCTTCTTTTCGGCAGAATTCTCAACAAGCTCAAGTATCCTTGATACAGTGCTCTCCGCAAATTCACTCTCTGTTTTTACGTATATCAGTCCCGTAAGATTTACAGAACCGCTTGTAGCTCTATCTCCCACGATAGCATCAATCGGAAGACTTTCTCCCGTAAGCGCCGCCATAGAAAGAGTTGTTGCTCCCTCGGTAATTATTCCGTCAAGCGGGACCCTCTCCCCCGGTCTTATAACTATTATCTCGCCTATCTCTACCTCATCCGGAAAGACCTCTGTCTCTATTCCCTCTCGCAGTACTACCGCAGTATCCGGCCTTATATCCATAAGAGCAGCTATGCTGCGGCGACTTCTGCCGACCGCAATGCTCTGGAAAAGTTCTCCCACCTGATAGAAAAGCATAACCGCAACGCCCTCGGTATGCTCTCTGAGCAAAAAAGCGCCAATAGTGGCTGCCGTCATAAGAAATTTTTCATCGAGCATCTGCCCGTGCAGAATGTTACGCACGGCAGAAAAAATAACGTCATATCCGACGGCAAGATAGGGGATAATAAAGGATAGCAGACGCAAAATCCCCTTTGTGGGAAGCAGACAAGCAGTGATAAGTAAGAAAAATGCAACAAGTATTCTGTATAGTACTCTTTTTTGCTTTCTTGACATATCTCCCTCACATTATTATGCGGCAATCGGGTTCTATCCTGCGACAGATCTTTACGCATTCTTTCATTATCTCGTCAAATCGTGCGTCATCTGCCTCAATTATAAGCTTCTGTGTTATGAAAACAACTCTTGAGCTCACGACGCCCTCTATTTTGTTTATCTCGGTCTCCATTTTTGCAGCACAGTGTGCACATTCGAGATCTTCAAGCTTAAATGTCTTCTTCATCTTATTATTTCCTCTCTTTCATTTTCAGTAAGATGCTCATAGCCCTGCCCTATTATAGTACGCACATGCTCATCGGCAAGGGAATAATATATCGTTTTTCCCTCTCTGCGGCTCTGGACAAGGTGATTATCCTTTAACACCCTGAGTTGGTGTGATATTGCAGACTGTGTCATTCCGAGGAGCTCGGATATAGCACACACGCAGAGCTCGGTCTCAAAAAGAGAATACAGTATCCTCATTCTTGTTGTATCACCGAAAATTTTGAAAAGGTCGGCAAGGTCGCAAAGGTGCTCCTCGTCGGGAAGAGTACGGCAGAGCTTATCTACTACTATCGAATGATCGTGTTTTTTTCTTTCCCTCATTTATATGAACTCCTATTCATATGTATTTACATTCATATGATACCACACTCATATGTAATTGTCAATATTTTTCGATATTTTTCCAAAAAAATTATAAATCTGTTGTAAAATTCTTCTGATTATGATATAATAACTCCCGTAAGAAAATTTTAAGGAGACAAAAATGGAAATCTTATACGAAAACTTTCTGAATCTGCAGTGGCAGCAAGTAGTCATGTGGCTCATCGGCGGAATACTTATCTATCTTGCTATCCAGAAAAAGATGGAGCCTACACTTCTTCTCCCCATGGGCTTCGGTGCAATTCTTGTAAACCTGCCTATGTCGGGAGCTATAACTCAGTTCATTGCAGAAACAGGTGAACAGATAGGCGAGGTCGGCCCGCTTTCTACGCTTTACAGCGCAGGTATTGCAAACGAGCTCTTCCCTCTCATACTCTTTATCGGTATAGGAGCGATGATAGACTTCGGTCCTCTGCTCTCAAACCCCAAGCTTATGCTTTTCGGTGCTGCGGCACAGTTCGGTATATTCTTTACCCTATGCCTCGCTTCCGTATTCTTCCCGAATATCAACGATGCGGCGTCTATCGCTATCATCGGTGCGGCTGACGGGCCTACGGCAATCTCGGTTGCAGTTAAGCTCGGCTCAAAGTATCTTGGTCCTATAATGGTTGCTGCTTACTCTTATATGGCTCTTGTGCCCATTATTCAGCCGCCTATAATAAAGCTCTGCACCACAAAGAAGGAACGACTTATCCGTATGCCCTATACACAGAAGTCTGTTTCAAAGACCACTCGTATACTCTTCCCCATCGTTATCACGATAATAGCAGGTCTCGTTGCTCCCTCTTCGGTAGCACTTGTAGGCTTCCTTATGTTCGGTAACCTTATACGCGAGTGCGGAGTTCTTGATTCTATCTCCGAGACAGCACAGAAGGTTCTTGCAAACCTTATCACTATATTCCTTGGAATCACTGTTGCCTCCCAGATGCAGGCGGACAAGTTCCTTACGGTAGACACACTCCTGATCCTCGGACTCGGACTCTTTGCATTTATCTTTGACACCGCAGGAGGCGTATTCTTTGCAAAGTTCCTCAACCTTTTCCTCAAGGAAAAGATCAATCCTATGATCGGTGCTGCGGGTATTTCCGCTTTCCCGATGTCGGGCCGTATCGTTCACAAGATGGGACAGGACGAAGATCCCCAGAACTTCCTGCTTATGCACTCTATCGGCGTAAACGTTTCGGGTCAGATAGCATCCGTTATCGCAGGCGGTATAATTCTCAGCATCTTCGGTTCGTAAGGAGGTATAGATATGTATTTTGAGATAGGAAATTTCGTTGAAAATCTTAAGCATATGGGCGTGGGAATGCTCACTATATTCATAGTTATCGGCGTTATTATGACGGTAACCGCCCTGCTTAATAAGATATTCAGTAAATAACAAAAAGAAAGACCGCACCAAGTTGGCGCGGTCTTTTTTTAGGTATTAAGCATATGTGAAGTATCAACTGCGTCAAAGCAATCGTATCTGAGTCTGTAGGAGCTTGATTTGTCCGATGCGGAAACGAGGCTAAACTTAAACTCGCTGACACCGGCCACCTTGGGAAGTGTAAAGTTGACTGCGGGGCCGAGCTTATTGGAGTTTGCTCCGA
>SVUB01000070.1 GCA_015063495.1 Oscillospiraceae bacterium | reverse complement strand
CTATAACGTTTCAGAACTATTTCCGTATGTATTCAAAGCTTTCGGGTATGACGGGAACAGCTCTTACCGAGGAGACTGAGTTTAACGAAATATACGGTCTTGACGTTATTGAGGTCCCGACTAACAGACCTATGATAAGACTCGACAGAAACGATGCTGTTTACAAGAACGTAAAGGGCAAATATCAAGCGATAGTTGAGCAGGTAAAGGCTTGTCACGAAAAAGGACAACCTGTGCTTGTGGGTACTGTTTCGATAGATAAATCCGAGGAGCTTTCTGCTATGCTTAAGCGTAACGGTATAGCTCATACCGTCCTAAACGCAAAATATCATGAAAAAGAGGCGGAGATAGTTGCACAGGCAGGTAAGCTTGGCGCTGTTACGATCTCTACCAATATGGCAGGTCGAGGAACCGACATTATGCTCGGCGGAAACCCCGAATATATGGCAAAGGCAGAGATGCGCAAAATGGGCATCGAGGAAGATCTTATTGCTATGGCTACGGGAACGACCGAGGTTGGTGACCAGAGCGTAAAGGAAGCACGTGAAATATACAGAGAGCTTCACGGTAAGTTCAAAAAAGAAATAGAACCCGAGGCTACAAAGGTAAGAGAAGCGGGAGGTCTGTTTATTCTCGGTACCGAGAGACATGAATCACGCCGTATAGATAATCAGCTCAGAGGACGCTCGGGAAGACAGGGTGACCCCGGCGAATCCAGATTCTTCCTTTCCCTTGAGGACGACCTTATGCGTCTTTTTGGAAGCGATAAGATAATCGGCATGGTCGAGGCACTCAAATACCCCGACGATATGCCGATAGACGCAAAGATGCTCTCGAATTCTATTGAGAATGCACAGAAGCGCATAGAGGATATGAACTTTAAGCGTCGTAAGAACGTTATTACCTACGATGACGTTATGAATCAGCAGAGAAATATCATTTATAAGCAGCGTCAGTCTGTGCTTGACGGCGAGGATATGAGCGAGACCATAAAGAAGATGATAATTTCGACCATAGAGGAGGCTGTTGCATCCTTTACGGGTGGTGAAAGCGCTTCGGAATGGAATCTTGACGGACTTCGTAATCATTTCAGAGGGCTGCTTTGCGGTGAAAATGATTTCCGCTATTCCGAGGACGAGCTTGCAAAGGCAGATAAGGACGACATTATCGAGCTTCTCACAGAGAGAGCACTCAAAATATATGCAGGCAAGGAAGAACTCTTTGGCGCAGACGTTTTCCGTGAGGTCGAGAGGGCAGTGCTGCTACGTAACGTTGACCTTAAGTGGATGAATCACATAGATGCTATGGACGACCTTAAGGATACGATAGGCCTTCAGGCTTATGCAAACAGAAACCCCGTTACCGAATACCGTATTGCGGGCGCAGATATGTTTGACGAGATGGTCGCAGAGATAAGAGAGGACACTGTCAGAACCATTCTCTCTGTCATTCCTCGTGCCGATGCCGAGATAAAGAGAACAGAGGTTGCAAAGCCGCTTATTGAAGGATTCGCAGGCGGTAAGCCTCAGCCTAAAGGGACGAAAAAGGTAGGTAATACCATAGTCAGAAGCGAGGCAAAGGTAGGCAGAAACGATCCTTGCCCCTGCGGTAGCGGTCTTAAGTATAAGAAGTGCTGTGGTGCAAATAAAACGGACGAGAGCGAAGATTAAGGTGTAATATGGGATTCGGATTGTTATTTTTCGGATACGCTCTCTCGCACTTGATGACGCTTAATTCCTTTGGGTTTGTTTTCAGACTCACGGGGTGCGCAGTTATGATAGCAGGCTTGTCTAAGCTTGAAGCATACGAAAAACGTTTCTTTTACGCAAGATTGAATGCAATATTTCTTGCAATAATAGCTTTGCTTGAAAGTGTGGGGCAGCTACTTCTCGGACATTTTCCCGCAGGCTCTGTTATCGCAACCGTGGTGTCAAAAAACATTTTCTATGTTGCATTTCTTGCTGTAACTGTGATCTTTCACGTGTTCCTTTACAGAGCTATACGTAAAATTGCACGTGACGTCGGGATACGCAATATAGAAGAAAGAGCGCTCAGATACGGAATTTTTGCGTGCTTTGAGCTTCTGCTCCTTGCCGTTTGCGGAATATGCTGGTATCTTAAATTTGACTTTACAAGGTATATTTTGATGGCGGTAGTACTGCTTCCGTATATCATAATAGTGCTTAATCTTACTCTCTTCTATTCCTGCTATAAGAATATCTGTGAGGAGGGGGATGAGGAAGCACCGAGAAAGCCTTCAAGAATACCTTTCCTCAATAAACTTTTTGAGGTATCGGAAAAGCGAGAACAAGAAATTTATGAAAAAACAAAGCTTTATGCCGAAGACAAAATAAGGCAGGACAACGTAAAGAAGAAAAACAAGAAAAAGAAGAAAAAATGAGAGGTGTAAAAATGAGTGAAATGCAGGGAAAAATAAGAAAAAATCTCGGCATAGGTTTCATTATTGCCTCTCTTTTCTTCCTCTTTAACCCCGATATTGCAATAATAGATTTTTTACCAGACGTGTTTGGATATCTTCTTATGATATTCGGCATTTCGCAACTATCTGAGATAAATGAAAAGATATATGAGGCTAAAAGATACTTTATAAAGGCGTCGGTCTGCAATACCGTAAAGCTTGCGCTTATTGTTGTGCTTTTCGGTATGGTTACCCCCAGAGAAATGCCTGTCAGTATGCTTCTTTTTACCTTTGTGATGAATTTCTTTGACCTTATATACGTTATTCCGGCTTATCTCAACCTTTTTGGCGGACTTATGTACCTCGGAGAGAGACTTGACGGAGATTTCGTTCTCGCAAGAAAAAGATACGTACCTCGCAAATGTCCGCTCGATGCCGATGAAAAGCGAAGAGCGATGTTTGACCTCCGAGAAAAAAGACACAGAGCAAGATACGAAAGAAAGCTCTCAAACACTGAAAAGATACAGAGAGCAACTATTTTTTTCGTGGTTTTTAAATCTGTCACTCCCGTTTTGCCTGAGTTTACCTCACTCCTTGATTATGAATACAATGATTCCCTCATAAATTACTACGATTTTATCTACCTTTTCAGGACTGTTGCTATTCTTCTGATGCTTATCGTAGGAGTAGTATGGCTTGTAAGGGCTGTAAGATATTTTTCCCGTCTTATTAAAGATAAGGTCTTTATCTCCTCGCTTGCGGAAAAATACACCATTGAAGTGCTTCCGAATAAGGTGCTGTTTATGAAGAAGTTTATAAACCGTGCCACTATAATTTTCGCTTGTGCTTCTTTCCTTCTTGTTAATGCGTATTTTGATGAAGTAAATATAATTCCCGGTGTTATTTCTGCCATCATATTTATGATAGGTTCGTTTTACGTCAGAAAATATACGGAAAAGTGGAAATTCTGCTTTATAAGCTCTGTTGTAATGACTGTTTCTTCACTTTTACTTGAAATATCAAGAGCGAATTTCAATAAGGATTTTATAAGAGAACAGATACTTCGTAACCCGGCAGCTTATGGAGCCTGGGAGGATATGTTTATTGTATCCGTTGCCGCCGGTGTCGGAGCATTGCTTACAGTTATATCGGTGCTTGTTATGGCAGGAGATATAGCTGTCAAATATACGGGATTTTTTACCCCGGGAAGCGACTCTTTTGACCCCCGCAGAGCTACAAAAGAGCTTCATAGCGAGCTTTGCCGTCCTCTTATATTGACAGGAATATTCGGGGGTCTTGCTGCACTTTGCATTCCGTTTTACGTTTACGGTATGCTGATAAGATTTCAGGCGGTATGGTTTTTAGACCTCGTTTTCTCACTTTTTTTTGCGGTTTCATTTTCTCGTAATATAAGTTACATAGTGAAAAATGTAAATCTCAAGCATTTTCTCGGCGACGAATAAATGCCTCTTTTCTAGGCAATAATTTTATTGTAATTGAAAGATTACGATTATGTTATTGAAAGGGGTATACCGAAATGCAGAATAATCAGAATAACCAGAATCAGAACAATCAGAACAAGAACCAGAATCAGAACAATCAGAACAAGAACCAGAATCAGAACAATCAGAACAAGAACCAGAATCAGAAAAATTTCTAAGTTAGTACTTGGAGATGCCGTGTTTTTACACGGCATCTTTTTTTCTTTTACTATTGAACTTATTAACGAAAGGGTGTATAATATAAGGTGGACAAAAACCGAAAGGATAATGATATGACAGAGCATATAAAAGAAAGATATTTAGCCGCAAAACGAGCTCTTTTTGATAAAGCGTATTCTTCGCTTAACGAAAAGCAGAGAGAGGCGGTCTTTACGACTGAAAAACCGCTTCTGATTCTTGCGGGAGCAGGAAGCGGAAAAACTACGGTTCTTGTAAAAAGAATAACCTTTATTATAAAATACGGAAACGCATATTACAGCGAGAATGTCCCTGATTATATGACCGAGGAGCAGGTAGCTAGTCTTGAAGCGGCAGTAGATCTTCCACCCGAGGAGATAGAGCAGCTTTTACCTGTTTTTATAACCGCTCCGTGTCCACCTTGGCAGGTCCTGGCGATTACGTTTACAAACAAGGCCGCAAACGAGATAAAAGCCCGCCTTGCGTCGGCTTTTTCCTCGGATGAGACTATAGCATCTGATATCTGGGCAGGAACGTTTCACTCTATCTGTATGAGAATACTCCGCAAGTACGGCTCAAGGGTAGGGTATAATGAGGGATTTACTATATATGACACAGATGATGTAAAAAAACTTATATCATCCTGTATGAAAAGGCTGAATATAGACGAGAAAACTCTTCCGATAAAGAGCGTTATGAACGAGATAAGCAGAGCAAAGGATAAGCTTATGACGCCCGAAATGTTTGATGATGAGGCTCGCTCGGATTTTCGACTCGGGAAAATATCGCAGGTCTATACAGAATATCAAAAACAGCTCACGGCATCAAATGCACTTGATTTTGATGATATAATAATGCAGACCGTAAAGCTTCTACAAGAGGATGAAGAGGCTCGCACTTATTACCAAAAACGTTTTAAGTACGTATGCGTAGACGAGTATCAGGATACTAACCGTGCGCAGTTCGTGCTAACGTCTCTTCTTTCGGGCGGAAGCGGAAATCTTATGGTAGTAGGAGACGACGACCAGAGTATATATAAGTTCCGTGGCGCAACTATTGAAAACATACTTGATTTTGACCGTACGTACCGTGATGCAAAGGTAATAAAGCTCGAGCAGAATTATCGATCCACACAGAATATACTTGATGCCGCAAACGAAGTAATAAAAAACAACAGCGGAAGAAAAGGCAAGACACTTTGGACTGCTAAAAAAGAGGGTGAAAAGATACACCTGTGCCGCCTTGACGATCAGAATATCGAAGCCAGATACATAATAGATAAAATAAATCTTATGGTTTCAAGAGGTGAACGTTCATATAAGGATTTTGCAGTACTTTACAGAGTAAATGCACAGTCAAATAATATTGAGCGAGCCTTTGCAAAGAGCGGAATGCCTTATAGAGTGCTCGGCGGCGTCCGATTCTCCGACCGCAAGGAAATAAGAGATATAGTTGCGTATCTTCAGCTTATAAACAATCATGCCGACAGAGAGCGACTTCTCCGAATAATAAATGAGCCGAAGCGTAAGATCGGTGCAAAGGCTATTGAAGCTATAACGGATATAGCCGATGCCGAGGGATGCAGTCTTTTTGATGTCATCAGAAATTCCGAAAGGTATATAGCTCTTGCAAATTATAGTGCAAGGCTTTGTGATTTTGCCGACGTTATCGAATCTCTCACGGCTCTTAAGGATAAGGTGTCGATAGACGTTCTTGTAAAAGAAACGCTTGACCGTACAGGATATAGGCAGATGCTTATAGATGCCGGCGAGGAAGAAGCAGAAAGACTTGAAAATCTTGAAGAATTTATTTCTAACGTTATAGAATATCAGCAAAACAATGAAGAACCGACGCTTACAGGATTCCTGGAAGAAACCGCACTTGTTGCAGACGTTGACAGATATGATGAGAATGCGGATGCGGTAGTTCTTATGACTATCCACAGTGCAAAGGGACTTGAATTTCCGATGGTATTTTTACCCGGTCTCGAGGATGGTATATTCCCGGGACTGCAGTCAATACTTGATCCCACCGAGCTTGAAGAGGAGCGCCGTCTTGCTTACGTTGCAATAACGAGAGCAAAGGAAAGACTTTTTGTCACTCATGCAAAGTGCCGTCTTCTTTACGGACGTACGCAGTATAATCCTCGTTCGAGATTTGTTGATGAAATACCTGCAACTCTTATTGAGGACGAGACAGAAAGCGGAGAAGCAAAGGCAAACACTGTCCAGCCAAACCGTTACGGTATTGCATCAAGACAGACAACAATGCAAAAGGAAGAGATAACGGTAAACAGACAGTTATTCAAACCTGCACAAAAAAGTAATCAGCCGATCTTTTCCGAGGGAGACAGGGTAGCGCATATGACATTCGGAGAGGGAGAGATACTCTCTGTAAAGCCTATGGGAGCAGACACGCTCTATGAGATAATGTTTGATACCGTAGGAACAAAAAAACTTATGGCAACGTATGCAAAGCTTAAAAAGATCTAAATTGAAAGTGCTCGCGCGAATGCGAGCACTTTTTGCAAGTAAAAATATTTATCTTGCAATTCTTGGTTTTATATTTTCCTTAAATTCAATATTCAACCGTCAATATTCACTTAATAATGCAAAAATCCTTGTTTTTCTGCAAGATTATTCTAAAAAACTTCAAAAAAATACAGAAAAGCTATTGAAAAATGTAAAATACTGTGTTAAAATATAAATGTATTTTCAAAAAGAGGTAAATTATGTGTTTAGAAGCATTCTTGCCGCATATGATGATACGTAAATATGTAAATTTTTATTTTGAAAGGATATACTGCAATGGATTTCAAAAATCAGTATCTTGCAAAAGTTTATGCGGACGCACAGAAGCGCGATCCCGACCAGCCCGAGTTCCTTCAGGCTGTAAAAGAAGTTCTTGAATCTCTTGAGCCCGTGCTTGAGAAGAACCCCGAGATCGAGACAACAGGCATTATCGAAAGAATGGTAGAGCCTGAGCGCCAGATCAGCTTCAGAGTTTCTTGGGTAGATGACAACGGTAAGGTTCAGGTAAACCGTGGTTATAGAGTTCAGTTCAACTCTGCTATCGGTCCTTACAAGGGAGGTCTTCGTT
>SVUB01000069.1 GCA_015063495.1 Oscillospiraceae bacterium | reverse complement strand
AAGAAAGCAGGGAATGAGAGTAAAAACCATCTATATAGGCGGTGGAACTCCTACAATTCTGACCGCACCCCAGCTTAGTATGCTTCTCTCAAAGATATACGACTGCACCGACGTGTATTCTCTTGAGGAATACACTCTTGAAGCAGGCAGACCCGATACGATCGATGCAGAAAAGCTTGCAATAGCGGCAAAATACGGAGTTACGAGAATGAGCGTAAATCCGCAGTCTCTTTGCGACAGCGTTCTTTCTGGCGTAGGAAGAAATCACACGACCGATGAATTTTACCGTGCGTATGATATTGCACGCTCATCTGGCATAAAATATATAAATACCGATCTCATAGCGGGTCTTCCCGGGGATACGTTCAAAACCTTTTCCGCATCCTTTGACAGAATACTTGACCTTTCACCGGATAATATTACAGTACATACTTTCTGCGTGAAAAAATCAGCTGAGCTTATGAACCGAGGTCCCACTATCTTCTCCCGTAAGGGCGGTGATGCGGTGAAATGTGTCGATTATTCCCAGCTTCGTGCACAGCAGGAAAATTATAAGCCGTATTATATGTACAGACAGAAAAATACCGTAGGCAACCTTGAAAACGTAGGCTTCACGAAGGCGGGTGCTGAGGGACTGTATAATATATATATGATGGAAGAGGTTCACACCATCCTTGCGGCAGGAGCGGGCGCTGTCACAAAGCTCGTCGAATATAAGAAGCCCGGAGAGGGTAAAACAAGAATAAAGCGTCTGTTTAACCCCAAGTATCCCTTTGAGTATCTTCGCTCTGACAATACAGAGGAGATAGCAAGGTGTGCGGAAGAATTTTTTGCCGAGACAGAGAACGGTAATAATGAAAATTTCGGAGATGAAGAATGATCGAAGAAAGATCTTTAGGCTCTAAAAAGCAGTTTTTGTCGGGCGTGACGATAATGACGCTCTCTACAGCGCTGGTTAAGATAATCGGACTTCTTTATAAGATCCCGATGCTCTCTTACCTTGGCACGGACGGAATGGCGTATTTTAACGCCGCATACGACATTTACACGATGTTCTATATGATATCAACAGCGGGACTTTCCGTAGCCGTGTCAATACTTATATCGGAAAACAGAGTCAGAGGAAACGTCCGTAATATAAAACGCATATATAACGTTACGCTTGCGCTCTTTTTCGTTATAGGAAGTGCGGGAATGCTTGCGATGATGCTCGGTTCCGATAGATTTGCCGAATGGATAAAGATAGACGAATCGGCATACTGCATCGTTGCCATTGCTCCGACTCTTTTCCTTATCTGTATATCGAGCGCAATGCGAGGATACTTTCAGGGGCATCAGATAATGACTCCAACTGCGGTGTCGCAGGTCATAGAAGCACTCGGAAAGCTCGTTATAGGTCTGCTTCTTGCATCGTATGCCCTAAAAAAGGGATATTCGCTTCCCGTGGTAGCGGCTTTTGCCGTGCTCGGTCTTACGATAGGCGTCGGGGTCTCGATGCTTTATCTTGTTATTACAAAATTTTTATTCAGGGCAACGGGGAAGCAAAGAGAAATGACTCCCGACAGTGGACTTTTGCCTGATACATCGTCATCTATCCTTGGAAATCTTATAAAAATATCAATTCCGATAACAATAAGCTCGTCAGTAATGGGAATAGCGCGTCTTGTTGATACTGCGCTTATTTCAAGCAGACTCCAGCATATCGGCTTTGAGCAGACTATTGCGAACTCTATGTACGGTGCATACAGTACTCTTGTTGTACCGATATATAATCTTCCCCCTGCAATAATTACGGGTATAGCACTTTCGCTTGTGCCTATGCTTACGGCGGCGATAGAGGCTAAAAACAGAGAGAAGGAGTCTATGGTGCTCTCATCGTCACTTCGTATATGCTCACTCTTTGCAATGCCTTGCTCGGTAGGAATCTGTCTTTTCTCAAAACCGATCCTTGAGCTTATCTTTTCTGGTCAAAGGGAAGCGATAGATATTGCATATCCATTGCTCTCTATTCTCGGAATGTCGGTGCTCTTTGCATGTCTTATGACTGTGACGAACGCCATTCTCCAAGCTTATAAGCAGGAGAGAAAGCCAATAATATCAATGGCTGTCGGCGCTCTTGTAAAGATAATTTTTGATTATATTTTAATAGGAACGAAAGCAGTAAACATTTACGGTGCACCGATAAGCACGTTCCTATGTAACGCTACCGTTATGGCGCTGAATTTCTATTTCATAAAGAAGTATGCCTCAAGCTTTGAGGGCATCATAAAGCTTTTCTACCGCCCATTTGCGGCGTCTGTCGTATCTATCGGTGCGGCTTTTGGAGTTTATCTTCTTATATATTCAAAGCTTGGTGCATCAAGGCTGTATACCATAGCCGCAATAGCACTTGCGGCCGTGCTTTATATCTTTGCGGCAATGCTGTTTAAGGCGGTTGATGAGGACGATATAAAAATGCTCCCGAAGGGGGAGAAGATATACGCTTTGCTTCATAGGGTAAAGCTTATTTGAAAGGACTAAAAATGAACAGAAGTGAAAAGATAGCTTATCTTAATGCAAAAAAGGAATACGGCTTTGAAGATCTGCGCACTATAATGGAGCTTCTTCGCAGTGAGGGCGGTTGCCCTTGGGATAGAGAACAAACTCACGAGAGCATACGTCGGGATTTTATTGAGGAGACTTATGAGGTAATAGAAGCTATCGATAAAAACGATTATGAGCTTATGCGCGAGGAGCTTGGTGACGTTCTTCTGCAGGTGGCGTTTCACGTTCGCATTGAGGAGGAAATAGGTCACTTCACAATGGAGGACGTACTGACAGAAATATGTGCAAAGCTTATACATCGCCATCCTCATATTTTTGCGGACGTAGAGGCAAAGACAAGCGAAAAGGTCCTTGAAAATTGGGATAAGATAAAAAATGAGGAAAAGCAGAGAGAGACGGTTACGTCAAGACTTCGCAGCGTTCCTCCGTCACTTCCCGCACTTATGAAGGCGGCTAAAGTAGGCAAGCGTGCATCTTGCTTCGATTTTCCCGATGCTGAGTCGGCTTTCCTAAAAATAGAAGAGGAAAGTGCCGAAATAAAAGAAATAATGGGAGCAGATAATAAGGAAATGCTTGAGGAAGAGATAGGCGATCTTCTGTTTTCTGTGGCGAATTTTGCAAGAAAAAGCGGTATAGACCCCGAAATGGCACTCGCTAATGCTACAAAAAAATTTATAAACCGATTTGAAGCGATAGAAATCGAGGCAGAAAAGATGGGAAAAAATGTCGAAAATATGTCTCAAAACGAGCTTGATGCCATCTGGAACGCAAAAAAAGTGAAATAATTAGCAAAATTATTAAAAAATATTTGCATAACCCCTTGCAATTGGTACAAATTGATGATATAATGTATCATGTTAAATAAGTGCCACGGTGTTTTGCCACCGGTTGACAATTATTCAAAAACAAAAAATTGAAAGGATTGGACAAAACAATGAACAAGTCACAGCTTATCGATGCAGTTGCAAAGGCAGCTAATCTTAAGAAGGTTGAAGCAGAAGCAGCTGTTAACGCTGTAACAGGTGCTATCGCTGATGCTCTCAAGGCAGGCGAGAAGGTTCAGCTCATCGGCTTCGGTACTTTCGAGGTTAAGAGCAGAGGCGCTAGACAGGGTAGAAACCCCAGAACAGGCGAAACTCTCACGATCGCAGCATCCAAGCATCCTACTTTCACAGCAGGCAAGGCTCTCAAGGATTCCGTAAACTGATTTCCTGAATAAATGCGGCAGACTTTTTAATGAGTCTGCCGAATTTATTATTAAAGAAAGGTAAAAAATGAGACTGGATAAATTCTTAAAGGTTTCCCGCATAATAAAGCGGCGCACGGTAGCAAACGATGCGTGTGACACTGAGCACGTAAGTGTTAACGGAAAACGTGCAAAGGCTTCTTACGACGTTAAAGAAAACGATATTATAGAAATAACCTTCGGTCAGAAGACCTTGAAGGTAAAGGTGCTTGATGTCCGTGAGCACGCACTTAAGGCTGATGCCGCACAGCTTTATGAGGTCATAGAGTAAGCGGAATAAATGAAAGCTTATCTTCATATATAATAATAGCCTCCGCATCGGAAAGGTGCGGAGCTGTTTTTTAGGAGGTAGGTAAAATGAACGAGCAATCAAGACCTCACGATATATCCATAAGGAACAGAGGGCATATGGAGATATGCGGAGTGCTGAACGTTACGAGCTTTGACGACGAGAGCGTTTGCCTTGAAACTGTGATGGGTGATATGGTGATAGAGGGAGAAGCGCTTAAGGTAAGCAGTCTTGATACCGACAGAGGAACTGTAATGCTTGACGGAAAGATAAACGGACTCTACTATAATTCTTCATCCTCTGAACCTAAAAGAGGACTTTTTGGGAGACTTATCGGCTGATGGAAATATCTATGAGTGCTCTCTGGCGGATGATAACCTTCGCCTTTTTACTCGGAATCGGATTCGGAGTGCTTTACGATGTTTTCAGAATAACACGCGTAATGGCAGGAGTAGAGTACGCCGGCATAGGGAAGAAGAGCACAGACCGGCTGTATTCGATTAAATATCCTTTCATTGGAAAGCTTGAGAAAAAAGAAGGGAAGATAAGGAAAAGATTTCTTCATTTATTCGTTGGCATAGGGGATATTATTTTCTGTTTGATCATAGGCGTGGCATTCTCGATTTTTCTTTATTATTCAAATGATGGGATATTTCGATGGCAAGCTGCGGCGGCAGGATTTTTGGGTTTTTTTCTGTATTACAGGACTCTTGGCACTCTCGTGATATATTTTGCTGAAATAATATGCATTTTTTTGAAAATAATCATAAAAATTTTGCTATATGCTATTGCATTTCCTTTTAGAATTATGTATAATATACTTGTTAAGGTGTCGAAAGCTGTGCTTGGCGTTCCGGTGGCGTGGATACTAAAAAAAATACGCCTGAAAAATACCGAGCATACCCTTAAAACGTTACTTGCGACTTCTTCCTCGGGCTTCATCGAAAAATACTTGAAAGGACAGGGCGGTTAAATGCGTTCGGATGTTAAAAAGCCAACCGAGATGAATATCTTCGTCAGATGTGCCGTAGTATTGTTTGTTGCCGCTTCTGTTTTCAGCGCTGTCGGAATACTTATGAGGTATAACGATTACAGGGATAAAATTGAAGAGCTTGAAGCGGAGAAGGCGGAGTACGTAGAGAACATAGAGCGCATAAAGTATGAGCTTGACCTTGAGTTTGACGATGAGTACGTTATACGAATCGCAAAGGAAAAGCTTAATCTTTGTATGCCTAATGAGGCTGTATATTATAACGGACTTGACTGAATATATTAAGGCCGCCCGCTAACACGGGCGGTCTGTGTGCGTTTACGGGGAGAAAAAATGGGAATAAGAAGTGTTGATGTAAAGATAATAGAGGATAAGATAGCCGAGCTTTTCGTGTCGGCAAATCAGGTCTTGCCCAAAAGCACCCTTTGCGCCATAAAGTGCGCAAAATGCAGTGAAACAAATCCTCTTGCATCCCGTGTGCTCAGCATAATGGAAGAGAATGCCGATGCTGCAAGAGAGCTTGATATTCCTATTTGTCAGGATACCGGTATGGCTGTCGTTTTTCTTGAAGTTGGACAGGACATACACCTTGTCGGTGGAGATCTTGGCGCAGCGATAGAGACGGGTGTCAGAAGGGCATACGTTGACGGGAAGCTTAGGCTTTCCGTGGTAGACGACCCAATATACGGCAGAAAAAATACGGGTACAAACACACCTGCCGTAGTGCATACCGAAATAGTACCCGGGGACAGAGTGAAGATAACTGTCATCCCGAAGGGCTTTGGTAGCGAGAATATGAGTGCTGTCAGAATGTTTAATCCCTCTGCCGTAGAGGACGATATAGTTGCTTTTGTTACGGAAACCGTAAAAAAAGCAGGTGCAAATCCTTGTCCGCCCGTAACTATCGGAGTTGGTATCGGTGGCACGTTTGAAAAGGCGGCTCTGCTCTCAAAAAAGGCACTTGCAAGGGAGCTGGATGACCGAAATCCCGACGAGAAATATGCAAAGCTTGAAGAAAAGATGCTTAACGAGATAAATAAGCTGGATATAGGTCCTCAGGGCTTTGGCGGCAATACTACCGCACTTTCCGTGAAGATCGAAAAATATCCTACACATATAGCGGGACTTCCCGTGGCCGTAAACGTGTGCTGTCACGTTCACAGACACGCTTCCGCTTACGTATAATATCGAGAAATGATGAGAAATAAGAATCTTAAGATAATATTTGTTATCCTTGCGGTGCTGACTGTGGTGGCAATTATTTCGGTCATTGTATATCTTTCTCTTGGTGGCAGATCTGCACCTGCGATCTCGACCGAAACAAATGAGACAGACTTCACGGTCCCCACAGAATCATCTGTACCGGATACAGAAACTGATATACCGACTACCGAAGAGAATAGTGAAAATATTAGCCTTGATACTGCACCGTATGAGTCTGTGGTCGCAGCAAGACTTGACGGTGCTTCAAAGGAAATAATAAATTGGCTCAAAGAAGCTGTTCCGCTCTATGAAAAGGAAGCGGAAACCGATTCAGAGGGAGTCGAAATCGCTCCGAGGGAGAGCTTTTGTCCCGAGGTCGCCTTCTTTTATAAGGACTTGACCACCGGTGCATCCGTTTCCTATAATTCCGATAGAGTATTTTATACCGCAAGTGCAATAAAAGCGCCATACGTCCTCTGGGTTCTTAAAGAGATAGAGAAGGCAGAGAACGAGGGGGGCGCCGAGGACTCAAAATTTGACGTAAACAACGTTTTCGTTTACACCGAGGATAAGTTCAAGGAAGGGTCCGGAGTCATCCGTAAATCGGATTTTGGAACCGAATATACGTATCTTGACCTCCTAAGGCTTTCGATAACGCATAGCGATAACGTAGCCTTTGCAGAGATAAGGAACATATACGGCAGGGCAGGCTTTAATGCTTTTTCGGAGGATATCGGAATAACAAATCCTGCTAAAAGCCTATACCGTGCAAATGCTGCCGAGCTTGCTGCCTACCTTGAAGAAATATATAAATATTTTGATAGCGGCAGTAAATATGCAGAAATGCTAAAGAGCTGGATGCTTTCAACAAATCATAGAATAATGATTCCGTGGGCGGTCAGCCCGACTCCTGTCGCAAACAAATACGGCTGGGATCTTGATGCCTATCACGATACGGCCGTCGTTTTTGACGAATATCCGTATCTGCTCGTCGTAATGACGGAGCTTGACATTGGCGGCAGAAACGATAACACCTTTATAAGGGAGCTTGTGGGCAAAATAAATGATGCACATACGCAGGCTCATATGATGACGGATAACTAAAGAGAAAACAGGAAAGAAA
>SVUB01000068.1 GCA_015063495.1 Oscillospiraceae bacterium | reverse complement strand
CGCATTTTTCGCAAACTATTCGTACGTCACTACCGACGCGTAAGATCTTAAAAAGCTTCGACCCGCAAGGGTGGTTTTTTTTCATTTCAACGATGTCACCGACGGAAATTTTGAGAATATTCGGCTTCATTTCTTCCTCCGTTTTGACAATATATAATAATTATAACATATAACATTGATTTTGTAAACTATATTTTATAACAAATATATATTACAAAATAGTCAAAATTGTTTGACTTAAATGGAAAAGTGTGTTATAATATAAATTGGAGTATTGTTTAGGAGGTGCGAAATGATAATTCTCGGTATCGACCCGGGGCTTGCGACAGTGGGCTGGGGTGTAGTTGAATACAAAGGCTCGAAATTTCGCACTATAGCCTATGGAGCGATACTTACACCGAAGGAAATGACTACGCAGGCACGTCTTAAAAAGATATACGACGACCTTGCCGACATCATCCGCACATACAGGCCCGAGCAGGTCGCAATTGAGGAACTCTTCTTCAATACAAACGTGACAACAGGCATAAAGGTCAGTGAAGCGAGAGGAGTTATCCTTCTTATTTGCGAGCAGGCACATCTTGGTATCTTTGAATACACGCCTTTACAGGTGAAGCAAGCGGTCGTTGGATACGGACGAGCCGAAAAGAAGCAGGTCATCACGATGGTGACTATGCTTCTCGGACTTGGTACACCACCGAAACCCGACGATACTGCCGACGCCCTTGCAATAGCGGTCTGCCATGCGCACAGCGGAGCTTCACGCCTTGCAAGCTATTATAACAAGTGATTTTTAAGGAGAAAATAGATGTGGTATTCTGAAAACTGGAAGGATTATGAGCTTCTCGACACTTCGGACGGTGAGCGTCTTGAACGTTGGGGTAAATATATACTTATCCGTCCCGACCCGCAGATAATCTGGAAGGGCGTTGCTACTCATCCTGCCTGGAAAAAGGCAGACGGTATCTATCGCCGTTCAAGAGAAGGCGGAGGCGGATGGGTAAAGAACAAAATGAGTGAACAGTGGAATATAAAATACGGCGATCTTTCATTCGTTCTTCGCCCGATGGGATTTAAGCATACGGGTCTTTTCCCCGAGCAGGCTGTAAACTGGGATTGGTTCTCGGAGCTTATTAAAAAGGCAAACAGACCGATTAAAGTGCTTAATCTTTTTGCGTACACAGGCGGCGCTACGGTTGCGGCTGCAAAGGCGGGAGCCTCGGTTTGCCACGTTGACGCGGCAAAGGGAATGGTCGCACAGGCTAAAGAGAACGCAAGACTGAGCGGTCTTGCCGAAGCACCTATAAGGTACATCGTTGACGACTGCAAAAAGTTCGTTGAAAGAGAGATAAAAAGAGGAAACCGCTATGACGGCATAATCATGGACCCCCCTTCTTACGGAAGAGGCCCGAACGGTGAGGTATGGAAGATTGAGGACAGCGTTGACGAATTTGTAACACTCGTATCAAAGGTCCTTTCGGACAAGCCTCTGTTCTTCCTTATAAATTCGTATACAACCGGACTTTCCCCACTTGCAATGAAGTATATTCTTGATATGAGAGTTGCCGACCGATTCGGTGGGGCGACAGCGGTTGGCGAGCTTGGACTTCCCGTAACGCAGACAGGTGGAATTTTGCCCTGCGGAGCAAGTGCTCGTTGGCAGGCGATGGGAGCTGAAGACAACTAAAAGATGGATAATAATTATTTCATAAAAACAGAATCTCTTTGTGCTTCTTACAAAGAGGATGACGGAAGAAGCGTAGAGGTTCTGAAAAATATAAATATCGGAATAAAAAAAGGGGAGTACGTTGCAGTCCTTGGGCATAACGGCTCGGGAAAATCAACCTTTGCAAAGCTTCTCAACATGATACTCACACCCGATTCGGGTAGGATATTTATTGATGGCACCGATATCACCCGTGAGGATATGACGGAGAAGGAGATCTACGATATCAGACGTAAGATCGGTATGGTGTTCCAGAATCCCGATAACCAGCTCGTTGCAACGATAGTGGAGGAGGACGTGGCTTTCGGCCCCGAAAACCTTGGTATTCCTTCGGATGAGATAAGACGCAGAGTGGATGAAGCTCTTGCTACCGTTGGAATGACCGAATATGCCGGACACGAGCCCCATAGGCTCTCGGGCGGGCAGAAGCAGAGAGTGGCTATTGCAGGAATAATTGCAATGATGCCCGAATGTATGGTCTTTGATGAATCGACTGCGATGCTTGACCCCGTCGGCAGAAAAGAAGTTATGGATACGATAGATATGCTGAACCGAGAGAGAGGAATAACGGTTATAAATATTACTCACCATATGAACGAGGCTGTCAGAGCAGACAGAGTAATAGTATTAAATGACGGTAAGGTATATATGGACGGTACTCCCGAGGAAATTTTCAATGAGCCTTATAAGCTTGAGCTTGCGGGGCTTGAGGTGCCGCAATGCACCGCTCTTATTCAAGAACTTCGCCGTAAGGGGGTAGCTCTTGACGGAGAGTGCACCACTCCCGAGAAATGTGCCGCACTCCTTATAAAGGCACTCGGAGGTAGGAATAATGGCTGAAATAAAACTTGAAAATATCTCCTACGTTTATAGTGAAGGAACTCCTTTTGAGATAAGTGCGCTTGAAGATATAAATCTCACGATAAAGAGTGGGATAGTGATGGGGATAATCGGTCACACCGGTTCAGGTAAGTCAACGCTTGTTCAGATGCTCAACGGCCTTGTAAAGCCGGCGTCGGGCAGAGTGCTGCTTGATGGCAAGGATATCTGGGAAAATCCCAAGGAAATCGGAAAAGTCCGCTTCAAAGTGGGACTTGTTATGCAGTATCCCGAATATCAGCTTTTTGAGGAGACAGTCAGAGCTGATATTGCGTTTGGGCCGAAGAATATGGGACTTGATGATGAGGAGATAGAGGAGAGAGTGCTTGAGGCGGCTGATTTTGTAGGCCTTGAGAGAGATTTTCTTGAAAAGTCTCCATTTGATCTTTCGGGCGGGCAAAAACGCCGTGTGGCAATAGCGGGAATTATTGCTATGCGTCCCGAAGTGCTCGTGCTTGACGAGCCTGCGGCGGGTCTTGACCCGTCGGGCAGAGAGACGATAATGCGTAGCATAATGAACTATAAAAAGAGAACCGGTGCAACTATAGTCATAGTCAGCCACAGTATGGAGGATATGGCAAAATACTGTGATGAGCTTGCGGTTCTTTCTGATGGAAAGCTCCTTATGACAGGAGATAAAAAGGACGTATTCAAAAGAAGTGACGAGCTTGTTTCCGTCGGCCTTGACATTCCCCAGATAACCACAATGATGAAGCTTCTCGCAGATGGCGGAGTGAACGTGAATACTGCTGTTTATACCGTTGACGATGCACTTGCGGAAATCTATAAATTACTTTAAGATTGGAACAAAATGAAAAATATATCACTCGGTCAATTTTATCCGGGGAGCTCGATAATCCATAGACTTGATCCGAGAATGAAGCTGATTCTCGCTCTTGTCTATATCGTGTGCTCCTTCCTTGCCCGTAACGTGATAAGCTTCGGAGTATTGCTTCTTTCTTCGTTTGTTTTAATAATTTTGAGCAATATTCCGATGTCGCTTATACTGCGTTCGGTAAGACCAATACTTTTTATACTTGCTTTTACGGTCATTATAAATATTTTCTGGACGAGCGGTGAAACTCTGCTCTTTGAGTGGAAATTTATCCATATCTACCTTGAAGGTGTTATGAATGCTGTATTTATGGTCGTGAGAATATTCGTGCTTATCGTAGGAACGAGCTTGCTCCTTACCTATACGACAACGCCGATAGCGCTTACCGATGCAATAGAGCAGCTCTTTGCACCTCTTAAGAAGATAAAGGTGCCCGTTCACGAATTTGCAATGATGATGACGATAGCTCTCCGCTTTATACCGACGCTTATCGATGAGACTGATAAGATAATGTCGGCGCAGAAGGCAAGAGGCGCGGATTTTACAAACGGAAGTCTTGTAAAGCGTGCAAAAGCTCTTATTCCCATACTCATTCCGCTTTTTGTGTCTGCATTCAGACGTGCAGACGAGCTTGCAACTGCGATGGAGTGCCGTTGCTATCACGGTGGAGAGGGAAGAACGAGAATGAACATTCTTCACTATAGCGTAAAGGATTTTATATGGCTTTTTCTTGTTGTGGCATTTGCCGCAGGACTTGTCGTTATCAATAATATCGGAATCGGATATACGATGTAATGGCTATGAAGATTTTAATTAAGATCAAATACGTCGGAACTGCATATTCGGGTTATCAGGTGCAGAAAAACGCACCTACCGTGCAGGGGGAGCTCTGTCGGGCGGCTGAAAAGCTGTTCGGATTCCCTTGTGATATCACAGGATGCAGCCGTACCGATAGCGGAGTTCACGCAAATATGTTTTGTGCGACCATTTCCCGTCACGGTGAGCAGGGGATCGAGACAACAGTGCCTATGGACAAGCTGCCAAGAGCTATAAACGCTTTTCTGCCATCCGATATTGCGGTATATGAAGCAGAGCTTGTACCCGAGGATTTTCACGCAAGACATGACGTTAAATATAAAGAGTATATCTACAGGATAAGATGCTCTCACGAGAGAGACCCGTTTCTCTCTGACAGATGCTGGCATTATCCGCATATTCTTGATGATGCAGATATTGAACGGATGAAAAAAGCGGCAGAGCATTTTGTGGGAACTCACGATTTTTCCTCATATATGGCTCAGGGATCACCCGTCGAGAGTACCGTAAGAACGGTATTTTACACAGATGTTTTCCGTGAGGGCGAGACTGTGATATTTAAGATCGCAGGAGACGGATTCCTTTATAATATGGTGAGGATAATGACGGGAACCCTTATCTCGGTAGGCAGAGGAAAGCTCTCGCCTGATGATATCCCTAAAATAACAAAGGCGTGCGATCGCACTATGGCAGGAATGACCGCACCGCCCGAGGGACTTTATCTTAATTACGTGAAATACTAAAAAGAGAGGAGGAGAAGTATGATATTTTCGAAAAAGAGAGCGAAAAAGGATAATCTGCCGAGAAGAGCAGACGAACCCGACGAGGTAAACGTCAGCGATGACGAGCTTGAAGAAGCCGCGGTCGTCATAAATCCGTATTATGCGAAGGTCGCATCGGTTTATAGTGCGGTCAGATATCTTTTGCTTGTTTTCCTCATACTTCTTATCTTCTTTACAGCAATGAGAAATTCCGAGAGCATTACGTACGATAACCTGATGTTCCTTGTAAAGGACCTTGGCAGTGTTGCCGAGGCGACAAATGGAAATTTTGAGACGATATCGTATAATCCCGATACCACACTCTCGCTTTCGGGCTTCCGTAAAAATCTTGCCGTTGCGGCGTCCTCCGGACTTAAGATATACGCAAGTGACGGAAAGACAACCTTTGAGGGGGAGGATAAATTCAGCACTCCTCTTATTGAGACTTCTGACAGATATCTGCTCGTTTACGATTTTGGAAGCACGTCCTTTTCTCTTTATAATTCCTTTGCAAGGATATATACCGAGAAGCTCGGCTACGATATAACGGGTGCGGATATTTCAAACAGCGGTATGTTTGCCATTGTCACGAAAACGAAAGAATATAATTCGTCTGTTCTGCTTTACACGAAGAACTGTAAGCTCAAAAACCGATATCTCTCTGAGGACAGAGTTATCGACGTTGCGATAAACGATAGCGGAAGCAGGGTGTGTATACTCTCCTTCAACGTTGAAAATGCGTCGTTTATTACAAAGATAATGGTGTCAAAGCCGGGAGAGAGCAAGGCTCTCGTTACGCTTGAGCTTGAAGACGTTTTTCCGCTTTCCTGTGAATACACCTCGGATGGAAATCTTACCGTGTTCTGTGACAGTGCACTTTACTTTTACGATGCTGACGGAAGATTCCTTGGAAGTTTTGATCTTATGGGTGAGCCCGAGGCTGTTAAGCTCTCTAAGGTGGGAACGGTCTTATCCTTGCCAAAGAACGCTGTTTCCGCAGGAAGTTACGTTACGGTTCTCGGTAGCAAAGGTAATATAATATACAGCGGGGAGGTTCCGGGAAAGACTACGGCTGTAGACTTTTATGACGGGTATCTCTTCACCCTCACCGGGAATATTCTCACAAGGACAAACGTGAAGACCGGCGAGACGGTTGAGACAGAGGTTTCCGGCAACGGAAAAAATATGATAGTTTATTCAAAGGATGACGTAATGATCTGCTCAAATTCGGTAGCGGAATATTACGACCTTGCAAAGTAAGGAGATACATATGTTTTTCATATTTGACCTTATAGCACTGCTGATTTTTCTTATAAACGTGATATCCTGCCGTGTAAAAGGCTTTTTCAAATCCTTTTTCGGAATGCTAAAGGTGATTATAGCGATAATCATCGCATATGTTTTTATGCCAACTGTCGCTTATTTCTACCGCACGTCTTTCGTCGATAAAATGATAACGAATGCCGTGGCCGAAAGAATAAATTCCTTTGTTCAGAGCACTGCAGAGGGGATGAATCTTGAGAAGCTTTTTGCGGATATGCCCACAGAATTTGCTGATATTATAAACAGATACGGTGCAAATGCAGAAAGCCTCGAGGACAGATTCGGCAATATGGTTGAGGCAACGGGGGAGAGTGTAAACGAGCTTGCAAGCTCAATAACATCCTCTGTATCACATATGGTATCCGATATTCTTGCATTTGCAACTCTCTTTGTAGGCTCTCTTATAATTCTTTCTATCGTTATATGGATAGTGGGAATGATAATGAAGCTTCCCGTGCTTTCGAGCCTTGACAAGGGTCTGGGATTCATATTCGGTGTAATATCTGGCCTGCTTATTGTTTGGGTATACTGCAATATAGTTATACTCGGTGTTGATGCTATAAGCATAGTAAAGCCGGGTATTATCGGAGACAACGTTATAGAAAACACCTATATCATCAGGTACGTAAGTGAGAATCTTGCGTTTGGATTTGCCGCACCTTAAGGCGGAAGGGAGAATTCTTTATAAAATGGTACTTTGTTCTAAATGCCACAAAAGAGTGGCAGTGATATTTGCAACTACAAACGAAAACGGCGAGACAAAAAGCCGAGGCTACTGCATAAAATGCGCCAAGGAAGTAGGTATGCCTATTGACAATATGCTTGGCGGGGTTCTTGGAAAGTTCGGTCTTGACGCCGAGCAGATGGAAGAGATGGAGGAGAGCATGAATCAGATGCTCGAGAGCGGTGATTTTGATCTCGAGCAGATAGACGGCGGCGCCCCTGCCATAGACTTTCAGAAGCTGATGGGCGGAGCTGACGGTAACGTCAGCGGTCAGATCCCCAAAAAGCAGAAGGGACAGCCTAAAACGGACAAAAAGAAGAAATTTCTTGACACATATTGCCGTAATCTTACCGAAAAGGCACTCAGAGGAGAGCTTGACAGAATAGTCGGCAGAGAAAGAGAGCTTCAGAGGGTTATTCAGATTCTTTGTCGCCGACAGAAGAATAATCCTT
>SVUB01000067.1 GCA_015063495.1 Oscillospiraceae bacterium | reverse complement strand
GCGTCTTGTTCCACTGAAAACTCCGCCGTATTTTGCTGCCGCAAGGGCAAACATTATAGGGCCAAGATCGGGGCAGTCGCCAAGATGTATTGAGGGTGATCCCTTTGCTATCATCTCAAAATATCTTGGGTATATGCTGTCGCCCTGGAGACTGTTTTTTACAAGTCCTTCTACCTTTACCTCGCCTCCGACGAGCCCCAGTGCGTCAAGAAACGCTGCATTTGAATAATCACCTTCAACCGTTGCCTCGTGGGCACGGTATCGCTGTGAGCCTTTTATGAATATCGTGTGCTCGTCCTTCCAGTATACGTCAATTCCAAAATCCTTAAGAGCAGAGATTGTAAGTTCAATATAAGAACGGCTCTCTATCGGGGGAGTTATTGCTATTGTGCTGTCACCCTCTGTTAAAGGGAGAGCAAACAGGAGTCCGCTTATAAACTGACTGCTAATGTTTCCTACTATGTTATAATTTCCCGATGTTAGCTTGCCCTTAACGACTATGCTGTTCTCATCCTGAACGAAAAGTAGCTTTTTGTCCTCGCACAGCTTCTTATAGACCTCCATAGGTCTTTTCATCAGCGTTTCACTTCCGCTAAACATTGCTGTGTATCCCGAAAGAAGTGCGAGAGGGATAAAGAAGCGAAGCGTGCTTCCGCTTTCCCTGCAGGGAAGTGCTGATTTAGGCACAGCCTTTGTAGGATCAATGCCTCTTATCCTTATGATGTCGCCACCGTCTATTCTTTCGTAGGTAGCACCGAGGGCTACGAGACAGTCGAGAGTTGCCAATACGTCCTCGCTATCCGAAATTCCGTGAATAATGCTCTCTCCATCACATAGTCCCGCACAGATAAGATGTCTGTGTGCAAAGCTTTTCGAGGGAGGAGCGGTGACGTTCCCTTTTGCTTTTGATGGGGTTATTTTTACCGTCACTTTACTGCCTCCTTGCCTTCAAGATAAGCGCAAAGGCAGTCGATAGCGTGAATGTAACCGTTTGTGCCTTCTCCCGTTATGGTTTTTATTGCCGCCTGTCTTATGTAGCTTATCTGTCTGAAGTTCTCTCTTGACTCAACTGCGGAAATATGTATTTCAACAGTCGGGAGAGAGGTGGACTTGATGGCATCGAGAAGTGCGATGCTCGTGTGCGTGTATGCACCGGGATTTATGACGATACCGTCAGCACCCTTAAAATAAGCCTCCTGTATCTTATCAACAAGGTCTCCCTCGTGATTTGACTGATAAAGAACGGCCTCTATGCCTTTTTCTGTGCAATAGTCCTCTATCCTCTTGCAGAGGTCTGCATAAGTGGTTTTTCCGTAGTGCTCAGGTTCTCTTATGCCGAGCATATTAAGGTTTGGGCCATTCAAAATATATAATTTCATTTTGTAAACTCCCTTATTATGTCGTTTGCGGTGTCAACTGCTGTGCAATTGGAGTTGATCCTTATATCGCTTACCTCACAGTAGCGTCCGTAGCGCTCGTTGTAACGCTTTTTTATTGCATCCGCAGAGCTTGCAAGTGGTCTGTCGTCGGTCGGTATAAGTGATTCGAGCGGTCTGTCAAGGAAAAACAGCTTCCCGTTCTGCTTTAGTGCTTCTACGTTGGCGTCACGCAGTATTGAGCCGCCGCCTGTGGCGATTATCACTCCGCCAAGAGGGAGCACCTTTTCTTTTATAACTTCTTCCTCAATATCCCTAAAGCCCGATTCTCCGACCTCGGAGAAAATGTCGCTTATCTGCTTGCCGGTTCTCTCCATTATCAGTTCATCGGTGTCGATAAGAGGTCTGTCGAGTGTTTCCGCAAGTATCTTTCCGACAGTTGTCTTTCCGCTGCCGGGCATTCCGATAAGCACTATGTTTTCTTTTGACGAAAGCATCTTTTTATAAATCTTATCTGTTGTTCCTATGGGGTATTCAGTGTCAAGGAATATTTCTGAAGCTCTCACCGCTTGTGCGACGAGCATATAAAGCCCCCCCTCTGCCTTTATGCCCTTTTCGATAGCCTTTGAAACAAGACGTGTGCGTAAAGGATTATATACTGCGTCGATAACACCCTCTACGGCCCCAAGCTTATCAAGGTCGATCGGCACCCCGTCTGTATTCGGGTACATTCCGAGCGGAGTGGTGTTTATTATTATCTCGGTATCCGAGTGCTTTTTATAAAGCTCATCATATGTAATTGCTCCGTCCTTGCCACTTCTGCTGACACGTATTATTTTCACAGCACCAAGGTCATATGCGACAGCAAAAGCAGTCTTTGACGTTCCGCCTGTGCCGAGGATAGCAACCTTTTTATTCTTAAGGTCAAGTCCGAGCTTTTTTATAAGTTCTGTCATGCCATAGTGGTCGGTGTTATATCCAAAAAGCTTTCCATCACGGTTTACCACCGTGTTTACTGCACCGATAGACTTCGCTTTTTCCGATATCCAATCAAGATGCCCTATGACGGTCTCTTTATATGGAATTGTGACATTTATAGCCGAGAAATCACGATCTTCAATAAAGTTATCTATTTTGTCTCGTGGAATCTCGCAAAGCTCGTATTCATAGGGGGCAAGGGCGTTGTGTATTTCCTTTGAAAAGCTATGCCCGAGGTGCTCCCCGATACATCCGTATTTCATTCTAACCTCTTATTTTAAGTAATCTGTGCCGAAGCGGCCTGCGAGAAGGTCGCAGAGCACCAGAGCGGTAACAGCATCAACAACGGGAGCGGCTCTGTGGACTATCGTAGGGTCATGGCGACCCTCAATGCTGAGCTTAGTGTTCTTCATCTCTGAGAGATTTACTGTATCCTGCTCCTTAAATATTGATGGGGTAGGCTTTATGGCAAGGCGGAAGAGGATGGGCATACCGTTTGTTATGCCGCCGTTTATACCGCCGTTGTGGTTTGTCTTTGTAAACACCCCTCTGCCGTCGGTAGTGAAAGCATCGTTTGCCTCGCTTCCTCTCATATCTGTGAGAGCAAATCCGTCGCCAAATTCTACTCCTTTTACTGCGGGAATAGAGAAAAGTGCGTGTGAAAGAACACTTTCTACCGTATCAAACCATGGTTCTCCGACCCCTGCCGGTGTTCCTATGACTACTGTTTCAAGAATACCGCCTACGCTGTCGCCTTCAAGGGCGGCTTTTTCTGCCTCGGCTCTCATTTCTTCACCGCAATGCTCGTCAAGAACGGGAAAAGAACTGCGAGAGAGAAGGTCTATATCCTTTTTTAGGTTTTCATTATCAAAGCATCTGTCACCCTTGCCTGCAAGCACATTTATATGCGTTCCGATGTATATTCCTTTTTCTGCAAGAGCGGTTTTTGCTATCGCACCTGCCGCTACGAGCGGTGCGGTAAGTCTTCCCGAAAAATGTCCGCCGCCACGGTAGTCCTGAAAGCCGTGGTATTTACATTCCGCACTGTAATCTGCATGACCCGGACGGGGAGTTACAGCAAGCTTTGAATAATCACAGCTTTTCGTATTGGTGTTGGGAATGAGAATGCAGAGCGGAGTACCCGTTGTCCTTCCGCAGAAGAGACCGCTGACTATGCGAAACTCGTCTGCTTCGGAGCGAGATGTGGATATTCTTCCGCTCGGACGGCGTCTTGAAAGTTCGTGTCTTATATGATCGGTGTCAACCTTTATTCCGGGGGCGAGACCGTCTATAACTACGCCTATTTCCTCGCCGTGGCTTTCCCCGAAAAGAGTAAAGCTGACGTTTTGTCCAAATGTATTTTTCATTTTAACCTCTTATTTTATATAGGATGAAAAGCGCTCTCTTATAAGTGCTTTCCATTCCTCTATCGGCATTTTTCTTATCTCAAAGCTGCCGGGCTTGCCTACGAATACCGCAGAAATGCTTTCTCCGTCACGTTTTTTATCATGCGTAGCTATCGACAGCATTTTTTCAAGGTCGCCGCCGACAGAGGTGGGCAGACCAAGAGCCTTAAGGATCGTGAGAAGCTCTCCCTCAAGCTCTTTTGAGCACATCGGTATCATACCGAGTGCAACGCACTCTCCGTGATATAGCTTTTCCTCTCCTGCGGGAAGACTTTCCGCACCTTCGATGCCGTGTCCAAGTGTGTGACCAAAATTAAGGATGCGGCGAAGGCCGTTTTCTTTTTCGTCCTGCTCGACTACGTTTATCTTAACAAGAAGAGAACGGCGAATGACTTCTTCTATATTTTCTTCTGCACTACCTGCCTTAAAGATTTCATAAAGCTCTTTATCCGACGTAAGTGACATTTTAAGTGATTCAGCAAGCCCTGCCGCTATTTGACGGTGGGGAAGGGTTGAGAGTACGTCAGGGTCAATAATTACCTTTTTCGGCTGGTAGAATGCGCCGACTATGTTTTTTACATCTCCGAGATTTACCGCTACCTTTCCTCCGACCGAGGAATCGACCTGAGAGAGGAGAGTTGTCGGGATATTGTAAAAATCAATTCCACGCATAAATGCAGATGCGGCAAATCCTGAAAGGTCTCCTACAACTCCGCCTCCGACGGCGACTACGCAGTCGGAACGGGTAAAGGAGAAATCAAGC
Source organism: Oscillospiraceae bacterium (assembly GCA_015063495.1). Classification (GTDB taxonomy): domain Bacteria; phylum Bacillota; class Clostridia; order Oscillospirales; family CAG-272; genus SIG710. Next base: position 3,052 of record SVUB01000067.1, on the reverse strand, counting down.
ATTTTTTTGCAGAGCATCTCAAGTGATGCAAAGGATTTACTTCCCTCGCCCTCGGGGACTGTGACAATAAGAGGCTCTGTACACTTCTTCGCAACTGCCGCCGCATACTCACTCGGAACGCCCGAATCTGTCACGATAAGGACCTTGCGAGAAAGATCAAGCTCTTTCTCCACCCTGCCAAGCGCTCCTCGCTCGATTATTATATCGTATCCGTTTTGACCGAGATCAACGTGAAGCTTCATATCCTACCTCAATTCTGTTTTGTAAAAGTTCCTGCGACCTTTAATTTGTCACAGCAGGCCTCAAGCCCTCTTAACATTTCCTTGCCTTCTTCTGTGTGAACGTTTCCTTCGATTTCGATGTAGAAGTAATATTGCCAGAGCAACTCCTTCATCGGGCGGCTGCGGAGCGTTCTCATATTGAAGCCGTATGCACCGATAATATCAAGAGCCTTTGCAAGTGAGCCTGCCTCGTGCTTTACGGTAAAGAGGACTGCTGAATAAACGTCCATCTTGTTTGAGGTGGGGATGTTTTCGGAGCGGGAGAGAATAGCAAACCGTGTCGTGTTGCTTCTGCTTGCATTTATGTTGCGTGCAAGAACCTTAAGACCGAATATTTCTGCCGCTTCTTCACTTGCAATTGCTGCGAACGTTTTGTCGCCCTTTTCTGCAACGTGCTTTGCGGCAAGGGCGGTATTTGTAAATTCGTGGGTAGCAAAGGATGCGTTTCTTATGTATTCCGCACACTGACCGAGTGCCTGCGGATGGCTGACTACGTCCTTTATATCCGAAAGCTCTGCATCGGGTAAGCCGAGAAGATCGTGAGACACGGCAAGCTCAAGCATACTGTTCACGTAAAGGCTTCCGGAGAAGAGCAGGTCTGTTACCTGTCCGACCTCTCCGTTATAGCTGTTCTCAACAGGCAACACTGCTGCATCACATTCACCGCTTTCTACTGCCTTGTATGCACTTCCAAAATCCGGATAAGCAACACTAATTCCCGAAGGGAATATCTTTCTTGTTGCAATGTGAGCAAATGCCCCCTCTGTTCCACAGTAGGCGATCTTCATTCCCTCTATTAGTCTCGACTGATATTTTTTCGAGATGCTCATCGTGTCCTTAAGGAAATTTACATAGTACTCACGGAGCGTGATATCTTCTATTCTCGCAGAGCCTTTTTTTATTATTTCGTCCTCTCGTCCTGAGTCGAGAATGGGCAGACCGTTTTCCTTTTTATAGTGAGCGACCATCTCGGAGACACGCATTCGTTCCTCGAAGAGTCTTGCCATCTCGGTGTCGACTCTGTTTATTATTTCTCTTGCTTTTTCGAGCTCGTTCATATCTTACCTCTTATTTATAGGAGTCTGCCAGAGCCTTGAAGGCGGGCAGTGAATTTTTTATCTGATTTTCGCTTACGCAGTATGAGATGCGGACGTACCCTTCGTATCCGAAATCATCACTTGGGACAAGCAAAAGCTCAAATTCCTTTGCCTTTTCGCAAAATGCTTTTGCGTCACCGTTCGGTACTTTTACAAAAAGATAAAATGCACCGTCGGGTCTTGTTACCGCAAACCCGTATTCTTTGAGTGCGGAATAGAGAATATCTCTGTTTCTCTCATATGCGGAGATATCCGACGTCTTGCCAAGGCATCTCGCCATAAGGAACTGAAACAGGCTTGTCGCACAAACAAATCCGAGTGACCGTCCCGCACCGCATATGGCAAGATAAACATTTTTAGCGTTTTCTGCTCTCGGAGAGACCGAGACGTATCCGATTCGCTCTCCGGGGAGTGAAAGTGATTTGCTTAATGAATAGCAGACTATTGTGTTATCATAAAAATTCGGGATGTACGGCACTTCTGCACCGCCGTATACCAGTTCTCTGTAAGGCTCATCCGCTATAATGTAAATAGGATGGCCGAATTTTGCCGATTTTCTTGACAGAAGCTCCGAAAGCTGCTTTATATCCTCTTCGGGGTAGACAACTCCTGTCGGATTGTTAGGAGAATTTATTATTATCGCAACAGTTTTCTCATTTAGTGCCGCATCAAGCTTTTCATAATCGGGTCTGAATGAGCCCTCCTTGCACTTGACGGTGATAAGTCTTGCACCCGTACGCTCTGTGAAAACCCTGTATTCGGGAAAGAAGGGAGCGAGCGCGATAACTTCATCGTCTTTGTTTAGCAGAGCAGTGAGAGAGCAGGTGAGTGCTGCTGCCGCTCCCGATGTGATATATATAAGATCGGGAGAAGATATCGGCAGGCCGGAGTTGTTATGATTCTTTTCAATATATTCCGATATACTGTTTCTTACGGAAGCATCTCCCTGCGCTGACGTATAGCCGTGGAGCATTACGGGGTCAAGCTCACTTGCAAGTGAGATGAGTTCGCTTTTTACACATTCGGGTGCGGGCACACTCGGGTTTCCAAGACTGAAATCAAAGACCTTGTCTGCACCGATCTCGGCTTTTCTTGTCTTACCGTATTCAAAAATCTCTCTTATGACCGAGCGACTTTGACCAAGCGACAGCATTTTATCATTCATGCGAGCTTTCCTCCGTTTTGTTGGGTATGTTAACGCTGTTAACATTGTTGTGATACTATTATACACCATTTTTGAAAAAAGTCAATAAGAATACGCAAAAAACCTTGATTTTTTGGAAAATATGTGATAAAATAACAGTGTTAGCAATATGATAGGAGATTTCTTATATGAAAATTACATATTCAGACGAGAGTATTCGTGAACGGTTGATAATCGCAGGTATAAAAGAGATAGAGCTTCACGGCTTTAACGATTTTTCTCTTCGTCGTGTGGCGGCTGCCTGCGAGGTCTCCTGTGCCGCTCCTTACAGACATTATAAAAACAAAGATGAGCTTGTACTTTCAATAATTTCTTATATAAATTCGAGATGGGATATGATGGGAGAGCAGATAGAGAATGCGTTTGAGGGGGATGCTAAAAAACAGCTTCTTGAAGTATGCACGGCAAATGTGCGTTTTCTAATTGCAAATCCGAATTATCTCTCAATAATGCTTCCCGTACAGAGCGGA
>SVUB01000066.1 GCA_015063495.1 Oscillospiraceae bacterium | reverse complement strand
AGCCTTATGCCAAGAGAACCGCTCAGGGCCTTATTCTTGGTCCTGACGGCGTTAAGATGAGTAAATCCAGAGGAAACGTAATAGACCCCAATGACGTTGTCGAAAAGCTCGGTGCAGATGCACTTCGCACGTATATACTCTTTATGGGTGAATACGGAAGTGCGGCACCTTGGTCCGAGAGCAGCGTTATGGGATGTAAGAGATTCCTTGAGAGGATAGCTGATCTTCCCCAGATGGCAAAGGGAAGCGGTGTTACCGAGAAACTTGAAGTTCCTTTCAATAAGACGGTGAAGAAGGTCTCGTCCGATATTGAGGAAATGAAGTTCAATACTGCAATTGCGGCTATGATGGAGCTTGTAAACGAGATAAATTCAGTAGGTTCTCTTACTGTAGATGAGCTCGGAATCCTTGTGCGTCTACTTTGCCCGTTTGCCCCTCACCTTTGTGAGGAGATATGGGCGAATATCGGCGGTGAAGGCTTCTGCTCGCTTGCTCCTTGGCCTACTTATGATGAGGCAAAGACTGTTGATTCAAGTGTAGAGATAGCAGTTCAGATAAACGGTAAGCTCCGTGCTACCATTATGCTTCCCCGTGACTGCCCGAAGGACGATGCTATTGCTGCCGCAAAGAGCGACGAGAGAGTACTTCCTCTTATCGAGGGCAAGACGATAGTCAAGGAGATCGCAGTTCCCAATAAGATAGTTAATATCGTTGTAAAATAAAGAGTTTCGGCAAAAATAGGAAAAAATCTGCAAAAGTTTGAAAATTCATATTGACTTTTCATCTTCAGTATGGTATAATACCAAAAGAGATTTTATTTTCTCTTGCAAAAGCGGAGGGAGGGATATAGAATGGCAGAAATCAGAGTTAAAGATGGCGAGACACTTGATAGTGCACTTCGTCGTTTTAAGCGTCAGTGCGCAAGATCCGGCGTCCTCACCGAGCTTCGTAAAAGAGAACACTACGAAAAGCCTAGTGTTAAGCGTAAGAAGAAGTCCGAGGCTGCAAGAAAGCGCAAGTATAAGTAATTAAATATTATACTAAAAGGGGGAACCAATTGGTTCCCCCTGACGTTTTTTATTCAAAAGCTGTTGAAAAACTCAATAATATATGTTAAAATAATGCTATAAACATTTCCCGGAGGTAGATATGAAGCAAAGTTTCTTCCCGGCGGATATTCTTCTGCCGGATTTTGATAAAGTTGACGGTACAAAATGGTCGGTAGTGGCTTGTGACCAATATACCAGCGAGCCTGAATACTGGAGCGAAGTAGAGAAAACGGTGGGGGATGCTCCGTCCACTCTTAAAATAACTCTGCCTGAGGTATATCTTGCCGAAACCGAGCAGAGAGTTCCTAAAATAAACGCAGAGATGGAAAAATATCTTAAAGATGTTCTCATCTCGAATGATAAGAGCATGATATACGTCGAGAGAACGCAGAGAAACGGTAAAGCTCGCCGAGGAATTGTCGGAATGATAGACCTTGAGGACTATGATTTTACTCGCGGCTCGACTTCCCTTATAAGAGCAACCGAGGGTACAGTGCTTTCACGTATACCTCCTCGCGTTAAGATACGCAAGGATGCTCCCATTGAGCTTCCGCACGTGCTTATGCTAATAGACGACCCCGACAAGAGCGTTATTGAGCCTCTTGATTCCATTAAGACTTCCTTCAAAAAGGCTTATGATTTTGATCTTGTGATGGATAGCGGCCACGTGAGCGGATATTTTGTTAGCGAAGCGGAGCAGAGAAGAATACTTGATGCTATTGGTGCTCTCGCTACTCCCGAGTCGATGAAAAAGAAATACGGTGGAGATTACGCACCTCTGCTTTTCGCAGTCGGTGACGGAAACCACTCTCTTGCAACAGCAAAGACATGCTATGAGGAGCTCAAGGCTGCCATAGGTGAGGAAAAGGCTAAAAACAGCCCCGCAAGATACGCTCTTGTTGAGATAGAAAACCTGCACGATGATACGCTTGAATTTGAGCCTATATACAGAGTAGTTTTCGGTGCTGACGTAAAGACACTCAGAGAGGATCTTATAAAATATGCGGCATCTCTTTCGGGTGATGGAAAGACACAGAGCATGACCATTGTAACGGCAAACGGAGACGAGGAGTTTACCTTCGAGAACCCTGCGGCACAGCTTACAGTCGGAACTCTCCAGAATTTTCTTGATTATTTCGTGGCTGAACACCCCGAGGCGGAGATAGACTACATACACGGCGAGGATTCTCTGCGTAAGCTTTCCACAAAGGATGGTTCTATCGGATTCTTATTTGATGGAATGACAAAGGACCAGCTTTTTAAGACAGTTATCTGCGATGGCGCACTTCCGAGAAAGACGTTCTCTATGGGCCACGCACACGATAAACGCTTCTATCTAGAATGTAGAAAAGTTAAATAAAGAAAAGGTCTCACGAGAGTGAGACCTTTTCTTTATTTATAAGTTTTGCAATAATTGCGGTGATGATCCCCGAAACAAGGATTACCACGATATCACAAGGCGAAAAAGGAATTATACCGAGTGGCAAGAAGAAAAATCCCTTGCCAAAGATAAATAGCTTTCCACCCATAAGCAGTAGCTCACCTATATACATAATAAGAGTTGTAAGTGATGCTGTAAGTGCGGATATCCACACGCATATCTTGCCTTTTCCGATAAAGAAGGAGCAGATATATATACCGAATGTGATTCCGAATACTATAAAGAAAAATGCAGTAAGTAAGGAGGAGAGAGGCGAGATATAAAGAGTGCCGTTTCTGAAAAAGGCGGTAAAGCAAGCGAGGATGCAAAGTCCGATAAAAAGGATCACGCTTACCGTCTGTGCCAGAAGTGGCTTTTTAAGTTCCTTCTTATTTTCAAGAAAGAGCTTGGAATAACCGTAGAGCAATGCTAAAACACTGAGGATTATAACGATTGCAATTATGTAGAAATGTACCTTGAAGGTGGGATTGTTTTCCGCATATATTGGTTTTCCTTGCGCCTCGAGCACTTCTGGTGTTGCCATACAAAGAGAGAGTTGCCAACCGTCGACACGTAGAGTCTCATATCTAACGACGACCTTTATCTGCTCAAAGAATTTTTCCGCCAGAATAAATCCGCCCACACCGATAACCGACGTTACCGCAAGCGAAAAACGCTTAAAGAGCTTTATTGTAAGCGGCATAAGTGCCGCCGCAACTATTATTGCTATGCACATAGGTGCGTAGGGAATAAGGTATTTGGGATAATTTGCTTGCTCTATAAATCCCTCCGAAAAATATTCTGCAAGTGCGACAACTCCCATGTAGATGGGATAAATTGATGCGGCGATGATAATACCAAGTGAGATAAGGTAAAAATTCCTGTATTTTTTCATGATCCTACCTCCATGTATACAGTAAATGAGAGCCATTCGAAAGGTATTTTTGTAATGGTATCGATACTGCTGCTGAGAAGCGAGCTTGATACGTCATAGTGCGTAAGCTCAGTGCTGTCGGTGAGGACGTATAAACATCTTGATTGTTCGTGAATAATCCCTCCATCTAGGCGGCGGAGCAATGAAAATGGTGTACCTACTGTCAACCCAAGCTCGTGGTTCTGCTCAAATGTTTGATATTTGCCGTTATAATAATAAAGGTCGGTGTAATAGGGCATATCGTCTATAAAATGAACGATGCGGAGAAAAGAGTCAATTCCCTTGCCACTTGTCTTTACAAATCTTTCCCAAGCGTCTTTTCCACTTTTGAGGGAGTTTTCTACTATTACATAGCAACCGTCCTTTACTGCCTTTTCGGGTGTATAGTCTGTAGGTAGATCATTAAATCCGCTATAAAGACCGCTTTCGTCAAAGGTTGGAATTTTTGATTCCTTTTGTGCTGTGCAGGAACAGATACCAAAGATGAGGATAACCGAAACTGCAACTAAGAAAAATTTTTTCATATGTACCTCCTTGATCAATTTGTAAGAAGAATGATCGTGCTCATAATAATAAATATTGCAAGGCAGAGCCCCGAGAAAAAGGACATTTTCTTATAAGAGAGTATCTTTTCTATGCGAACGCGCGTTTTAGCCCCTCCGAAAGCAGAAATAAAAACAGTCTTTTTTTCCTCACATCCGATAAGAGCGAGAGCGTAATCTTTTTTCTTTTCCTCGCCGCAGTCTGCGAGTACTTTTTCGTCGCAAGCGAGCTCAAGTGTCTCAAAAAATTTCCCGAGAAACAGCCACACTGCGGGGTTAAACCAATGCAGACAGCAAACTATCACGGCTATCATCCGCCATAGGTTGTCTTTTCTTTTTATATGTGCTCTCTCGTGCATCAGCACATACTCGTTATCCTCACCCTCAAGATATTTGGGCAGTATTATTTTGGGCTTTATTATTCCGACAACCGCCGGAGAGAGGATGCTTCCCGAGATATAGACGTTATCCGATAAATGCCTTGCGTTCTTCAGCTCTGCCAAAGACATAAAATAGATCACAAATGCCGTTATTATCAGAGACGCCGCTATTATAAAGTATATAAGTCCCGATACCTCAAAAAAACGTTCGGTTGAGGAGCTTTCAAACCTTATAGGTGAATAGTCATCGGCATACTGAATGTGATTTAGAGTGGTGAATATATCGGAGTGGGAAAAAGGAACGACCACCGTCTTCGGAGCGTACTCTCGGGGCAGATTAAAGTAGCTGATCGGAGAGCTTACCGAAAACGGAAGCAGAAGCCTAAGCGCAGGCAGGGCCCACAGAACAAATGCGACTCGCCTCGGGAGCTTTTTAATTTTACCGAGAAGATAGATTACGATGCCGACCATAGTTCCCGAAAGGCTCATATTGATTATCCAATAGATAATTTCGGTGAAGAATTGCATCGTTTTACATCCCTCCAAGCATTTTCTTTAGTTCTTCTATCTCCTCTTTTGAGAGAGCTTTGTCCTCAAGCAGAGAGGAGAAAAGGGCAGAGCGCGAGCCACCGTAAAGTCTCTTGATAAGACTTTCGGTTTCTTCTTTTCTGACTTCATTTCGACTAGCGAGTGCTCTGCATATAAATCCGGGTTCACTGCGCTCTATAATGCCTTTTTCAATAAGCTTCTTTATTATCGTATAGGTGGTGTTCTTATTCCAGCCTATACGCTCTGAGGCAATTATGCTTATTTCTTTGGCACTGACGGGTTCTTTTTCCCATAATATCTCCATAAGCTTAAATTCACTGTCAAACAATTTGTTTTTCATAAAATATACCTCCGGACTACTCTTGTCGTCTATATACTATCACAGTAGTCTGACTTTGTCAATAGCTTTTTGAAAATATTTTTGGAGGGGAATAGTATTTAGCCTCAGCGTTGACAAGAGCAATTTGGTGTGATATAATAATATGAATAATTCTGCAAAAAAAGGGAAGGGGGATAAAAATGGAGCTTAACGAGAAAAAGGGCGAACGAATGATAAGAACAGCAGTTCTTATGGTTATAATAACTCTTTCCGCAAAGATACTCGGTATGCTTCGTGACGTGCTCCTTGCCGCCTCATACGGAACATCTCCCGAGGCGGTCGCTTACGACACGGCAAGCCGACTCCCCATAATTATTTTTGATTTTATTATTGGTGGAGTCGTAACCGCTTCTTTTATACCCGTTTTTAATGAGGTTCTTGTAAAAAAGGGAAAGAAGGACGCCTTTGATTTTGCCAACGGATACGTAAACGTGATCCTTATTATTACGGCTACTCTGACTGCCCTTGGTATAATCTTTGCCGGCCCACTCGTCGGTTTGCTTGCACCCGATATTGATGTGGACACGGCATCACTTGCAGTCTCGCTTTCAAGAGTGATGTTTCCGATGATGATTTTTACCGGACTTGCCTTTTCATTTGTTGGTATTCTTCAGTCCTCGGGAAGCTTTTTGCTGCCTGCAATAATAAGCCTTGTCTCAAATCTCATAATGGTTGCATATTTTATCTTCTTTAACGATAAATTCGGTATTTGGGGACTCTCTGTGGCTATGCTTTGCGGCTGGGGGGCACAAGCGATTATTCAGCTTCCCTCGGTCATAAAAAAAGGCTACCGTTATTCTCCTAAATTTGATATTCGTTCCGAATATATAAGAAAATCCATGAAAATGGCGCTGCCTATACTTGTCAGCTCTTGGGTGCAGCCCTTCTGTAATCTTATAAACACAAGATTTGCGTCATCTATTGAAAACGGAAGCGCAATACCCGCAATGGGATACGCTAACAGACTTTATCTCATTATCGTCGGAGTATTTACATTCGTTGCTACCAATCTCCTTTTCCCGTATTTCTCAAAGGCGAAGGCCAGCGGAAACCGTGAAGACGAGGAAAAGCTCACAAGAGTATCGATAAGATCGCTTGAGCTTATAATTCTTCCGATAACGCTCGGGATATTTGTACTTGCAGAGCCGATTGTTGCGCTTATCTATCAGCGAAACGAGTTTGGTGTGGAGGACGTAAGAATGACGGCAGAGGCGCTTCGCTTCTTCTCGCTCGGAATGCCCTTTTACGCTCTTAACGAAATCTGCACGAAGAAGTTTTTTGCCGAGCAAAAAACTCTTCCGCCTATGATAACAGCTCTTATTTCTATTGCATTTAACTTTGCTTTTGTTACTGTTCTCTCGGACAAGATGGGAATTGCGGGGATAGCGATCTCCTCCGCAATTGCGGTGGCGATAAACACCCTCCTAAATTTTGCGCTTCGCTACAGGGGCGGTGAGAGAATGCTCGCTTTGCGTGATATGCTTGACCTTATAATAATGCTTGTTTCGGCGCTTGTTATGTCTGCATCGGTATATGCTCTCGGATTCATGCTTCCGAGCACATTTATTGGCCTTGCCCTGAATGTGCTTATCGGTGCTCTGATATATTTTGTATTATGTTTTGCTCTCGGTGAGAGAATGACGAGAGATATGTTGATTAAAATTTTAAGGATAAAGAGAGGCGCATGATATGAAGATACTGCACGTTTTAAGCGACACGAATATCGGCGGAGCGGGAATGCTTCTTCTTCACTGCCTGCGCCATTTTGATAAGAGCAAATTTGATATAAAGGTCGTTCTTCCGAGAGATGCCGAGCTTATCCCGAGAGTTGAAGCGCTCGGATATGAGGTCATCGGTATGAAATACGGCAGAGATTGCTCTTATGAGAGGGAAGCGACAAAGGAACTCTGCGAGATTATAAAAAGAGAGAAGCCCGATATAGTTCATACACATTCCTCTCTTTCTGCACGAATAGCGGCAAGAAAATGCCGTGTGCCCCGTGTTTTTCAGACACACCACTGTGCTGTCGAGCCTGCAAAATATAAAACGGTATTTCCTATGAAACAGCTTTTCGGAGCATTTAATAACTACCTATCCGACAGGATAATAGCGACCGCAGAGATTGCGGCGGATATCCTTGCCATGCAGGGAACGAGTCGTGATAAGATATCGGTCATAATCAATGGTGCGGAGCCTCTGCGCTCTGTCCCGCAAGAAGAGAAAAATGCGTTAAGAGAAGAACTGGGGCTTTCAGAGGAGAATTTTACAGTAACAATCGTTGCCCGTCTTGAGCCTGTAAAGGACCATAAAACCTTTATTGAGGCGGCGGCAGAGGCATCAAAGACAACCCCCAATATGAGGTTCCTTATAATAGGAAGCGGAAGTCTCGAGGA
>SVUB01000065.1 GCA_015063495.1 Oscillospiraceae bacterium | reverse complement strand
TGAGATAAAAAAGCAGTATAAGGATTATCTTCTTTTTTACCGTCTCGGTGACTTTTACGAGATGTTTTTTGACGACGCCAAGGTGGCTTCAAGAGAGCTTGACCTTACCCTTACGGGCAGAGACTGCGGCGAGGCGGAGAGAGCGCCGATGTGCGGCGTGCCTTTTCACTCGTCAGAGTCATACATAGGTAAGCTGATAGAGAAGGGCTATAAGGTGGCTATCTGCGAACAGACGGAGGATCCGGCACTCGCAAAGGGACTTGTAAAGAGAGAGGTCGTAAGAGTAGTCACTCCCGGAACGCTTCTTGAAACCAACCTTTTAAGCGAAGCGAGAAATAATTATCTCTGCACCGTATACGTTTGCGAGAACGAGTGCGGAATAAGCTTTGCCGACGTTTCTACTGCACAAGTTTATGCAACGGAATTTGGCGGAGAAGATATGCTTCTTCATCTCAAAAATGAGATAGGGGCATATGCTCCGAGTGAGATAATCTTCAATATTGGTCTCTCAAAGGTAGTCTCGATCGAGAATTTTCTCCGTGAACGCTCAAATGCACTTATAAGTGAAAATCAGCCTCACCGTTTTGAGTATGATGATGCAGTGGGAGCTATCGAAGCTCAGTTCGGCGCAGACGCACTTGAAAAGATCAGAGGTAAAAGAGCACTTGCGTGCGCCGTCGGCGCTCTTCTCGGATATGTAAAGGAAACGCAAAAGGGTGATATCTCCTATATTAAGGAGCTTAACGTCTACGGTGACGGACAGTTCCTCGAAATGGACGTTAATACAAGACGAAATCTTGAGCTTACCGAAACTATGCGTACCAAGGAAAAGAAAGGTTCTCTTCTTTGGGTTCTTGATAAGACGAAGACTGCGGCAGGTGCAAGAATGCTCCGCAAATGGATAGAAAGTCCGCTTCTTTCGGCAAAGGCGATTGCGCTTCGCCAGAGCGCAGTAAAGGAATTTTTCGAGAACTTTATGCTCCGTGAGGAGACGTCCGTGCTTCTTTCCGACGTTCTTGACCTTGAGCGCCTTATATCAAAGATAGTTTACGGCACAGCCAACGCAAAAGATTTACGTGCGGTTGCCAATACTCTTAAGGTAGTTCCTGAAATAAAGAAGCTTCTTTCTGCTTGTGAGAGCCCGGAGCTTCTCCGAATAGTAAAGGACATAGACGAGCTTGCAGACGTTCTTGGAGCTATTGAATGTTCAATAGTTGACGATCCGCCTTTTTCTGTTCGTGACGGCGGTATGATAAGAGACGGCTACAACGCCGACGTTGATTATCTCCGTTCCGTTATGAGCGACGGTAAGGGCTGGATAGCAAAAATAGAGGCCGAGGAAAGGGAAGTCACGGGCATCAAGACTCTCAAAATAGGTTATAACAGAGTTTTCGGTTACTATATAGAGGTCACAAAATCCTTCCTTGATATGGTGCCCGACAGATATATCAGAAAGCAGACGCTTACAGGCTGCGAGCGCTACATAACACAGGATCTTAAGGATAAGGAGTCCACTATTCTCGGTGCCGCAGATAAGATATGCTCACTTGAGTATGATCTTTTCCAGCAGATAAGAGCCTTTGTGGCAGATAGTAGTGAGAGGATCCAAAAAACAGCCGCCCTTTTGGCGACGATTGACGTTTATATGTCGCTTGGTGCGGTTGCGGCTCATAATAAATACGTTTGTCCCGAGGTTGAGGATGGAGATGCTATTTATATAAAGGACGGCAGGCATCCCGTTGTCGAACAATTCGTAAAGGACACGTATTTTGTTCCCAACGACGTCGACCTTGACTGCCGACAGAAGAGACTTATGCTTATTACCGGCCCTAATATGGCAGGCAAATCGACTTATATGAGGCAGGTTGCGCTCATAACCGTTATGGCACAGATAGGCTCGTTCGTTCCCGCATCCGATGCGAGGATCGGTATCGTAGATAAGGTATTTACCCGTGTAGGTGCTTCTGATGACCTTGCATCGGGACAGTCTACATTTATGCTTGAGATGAATGAGGTTGCCTACATTCTTAAAAACGCAACACGCCGTTCTCTTATCGTTTACGATGAGATAGGACGAGGAACAAGTACGTTTGATGGCATGAGCATCGCGAGAGCAATTGCCGAATACACGAACAGCAAGAAGATTGGAGCAAAGACACTTTTTGCTACTCACTATCATGAGCTTACTACCCTTGAGGATGAATTTGAGGGAATAGTAAACTACAATATTGCGGCAAAGAAGCGTGGTGACAGTATCACGTTCCTTCGTAAGATAGTAAAGGGATCTACCGACGATAGCTACGGTATCGAGGTTGCTAAGCTTGCGGGACTTCCGAATGAAGTAGTAAAGAGAGCAAAAGAGGTTCTTTCTTCAATCGAGAAGAACGCTCCCGTATTTAAGAGCAGCGAGGGCGCAGAGCAGGCAGATGAGCCGATAGACGATACACTTATCAGCTTTGATGATCTTATGCGTGAACAGGCAATAGAGGAGCTTAAGAGCGTTGACCTGAATACGTTGTCGCCATATGAAGCTATGCAGCTTCTGTTTGAATTACAGCGAAAACTGAAATAAAGAAGAGGAGGGTTTGCTGTGGGAAAAATTAACGTACTTAGCTTTGCTGTGGCAAACCTTATTGCCGCAGGCGAGGTTGTTGACCGTCCCGCATCGGTAATAAAGGAGCTTATGGAGAACTCCATAGACTCGGGTGCCGATTCTATAACGGTTGAGATACAAAAGGGCGGAACGGTTTTTATGCGAGTTTCGGATAACGGCTGCGGAATAGAAAAGGACGATCTTCCGACGGCGCTCCGTCGCCACGCAACGAGCAAGATAAAGGAAGCGAGCGATCTTGATTCGATTATGTCTCTCGGATTCAGAGGAGAGGCCCTTGCGGCTATTTCGTCCGTTTCTAACGTAAGAATAATCTCAAAGACGAGAGATAATTCCCTTGGCGCTATGGTTGAGTCAAGGGCGGGGAATATTGTTGGGGTTACCGAGAGGGGTGCTTCCGACGGAACGACTGTTATCGTAGAGGATCTTTTCTATAATGTCCCTGCAAGAAGAAAGTTCCTTAAAAAGGACGTTACCGAGGCAATGGCGGTAGCGGCGGCAGTAGAGAAGATTGCCCTTTCTCACCCTGAGATAGCCATACGCTTCATCTCGGACGGTGTTACACGCCTTGAAACTTCGGGTGACGGAAAGGCAATGAGCGCAATATATTCGGTCTTCGGCAGAGATTTTGCCGCGAAGATGCTCGAGCTTGAGCCGAGCGGAAACGAGATAAGAGTCAGCGGATATATAGGCCGCTCAGATAACGTAAGAGCTAACCGCAATTATCAGAACTTCTTTATAAACGGAAGATACGTTAAAAGTAAGACCGCTATGGCGGCAATAGAGCAGGCATACGCATCCTACATACCGCCGGAAAAATTTCCGTGCTGTGTACTGTTTATAGATATAGACCCGAGAACCGTGGATGTAAACGTTCATCCTGCAAAGCTTGAGGTAAAATTCTCAAACGAAAAGCTCGTTTTTGAGAGCGTATACTATACCGTACGCAACACTCTTGAGAAAAATATAACCCGCCCCGAGGTGTCACTCCAAAACGGACGAATTTCGGCGGCGGAATATAGAAATATGGCAACGGGAAATACCGGGGCGACAAAAACCAATTCGTTTGATACGGCAAAGAGGCAAAATCCACTCTCTGCATTCGTCCCGATAGCAGATAAGAATGCGCCTAAGCCCGAGCAGATAAGATACGATGCTCCTCCCGCCCCCCGTTCCGTGGATACCGTGAGACAGGCAGCAGAAAAAGAGGAGCAAAACGGCACTTTTTCTTCTCCTGCTCCCGAGCTTACCGTGTCTGTTCCCAAGGTTCTCGGAGCAAACAATTTTGCCCCTAAAACCGAGGTGAAACCCGAGCCGAATGTCCCGTACCCGATTATTGAGACAGGGGCGGTAAGACGTGAAATTCTGCCGGGTGAAGTAAAACCCGCAAAAGAAGAAATAAATGCCACAGAACAAAATGAAAAGGTCATCCCTCCTTACAGAATAATAGGTGAGGCATTCAATTCTTATATTTTCGTTGACCTTGGTGAAAAAATGCTTATTATCGATAAGCATGCCGCTCACGAAAGAATAATTTTTGAGCGTTTCAAGGAGATAATGAGAGGGAGAGAGCAGGCATCACAGATGCTTATGCTTCCGATAGAGGTGTCTCTCGGAAGTGATGAATGTGCAGCACTTAAGGAGTATAAATCGGAGATTGAATCCGCAGGATTTACATTTTCGGTTTCTCAAAATAAGGTAAGCGTTCATTCATTGCCTACAGGAATTGCATCTGAGGCTGTGCCCGATATTTTCGAGACCTTTGCAGAAAGGCTCCTTTCGGGTACGGGCAACGTCTCGCTTACCCGAGACCTTATCTTTGAAAAAGCACTCTATCAGGCCTCCTGCAAGGCGGCGATAAAGGCGGGAAGACAGTATGCCGAGGGGCATATAGAATGGCTCTGCCGCAAGATGATGGAGATGCCGGATATTACGTTCTGCCCACATGGCAGACCGGTCGCTATCGAAATGACAAAAAATACGCTTGATAAACAATTTGAAAGGCTTTAAGATATGTTTGATATACTAAAAAAAGAGGGAAGAGCTCGCCGCGGCGTGCTACATACCGTTCACGGAGATATACAGACACCTGTTTTTATGAACGTGGGCACCTGTGCGGCAATAAAGGGCGGTGTCTCGACGAAAGACCTTATCGACCTTAACTGTCAGGTCGAGCTTTCAAACACCTATCATCTTCATCTCCGTCCCGGTGATAAGCTCATACACGATATGGGCGGAATCCATAAATTCTTTAATTGGGATCGCCCCGTTCTTACCGATAGCGGTGGATTTCAGGTGTTCTCTCTCTCTCAGCTCCGCAAGATAACCGAGGAGGGTGTACGTTTTGCCTCTCATATCGACGGAAAACGCATCTTTATGGGCCCTGAGGAGAGTATGCAGATCCAGTCCAATCTTGCTTCAACCATCGCTATGGCATTTGATGAGTGCGTTGAGAATCCTGCTCCTTACGATTACGTTAAGAACTCTTGTGACCGCACGGCAAGATGGCTCGTGCGCTGCAAGACGGAAATGGATAGGCTTAATCAGCTCCCCGAGACGATAAACAAGAATCAGATGCTCTTCGGTATAGGCCAGGGCGGTACTTACGAGGATCTTCGTGTTGATCATATGAAGAGAATAAGTGAGCTTGATCTTGACGGTTATGCTATCGGCGGTCTCGCCGTAGGAGAGGCGACCGAGGATATGTACAGAATAATAGACGTCGTTGAGCCTCATATGCCCGTAGAAAAGCCGAGATACCTTATGGGGGTCGGTACTCCCTGCAATATCCTTGAGGCCGTTCATATGGGCGTTGATTTCTTTGACTGCGTAATGCCAAGCCGCAACGCTCGTCACGGAAATCTCTTTACCTGGCACGGAAAGATGAATCTCTGTAACGAAAAATACGCAAAAGACCCCCGTCCGTTTGACGAGGGATGCGGATGTCCTGCGTGTCAGTCATACAGCCGCTCTTACGTGCGTCATCTGATAAAGGCAAAGGAATCACTCGGAATGAGACTTGCCGTAATGCATAATCTTTATTTCTACAATGAACTTATGCAGAAGATAAGAGACGCTCTTGACGGCGGATATTTTGAAAGCTTTTATCAGAAATACAGACTTATCCTCGGCGAGCGCTCGCAGGATTAAGAAAAACGGCTCACAAAACGTGAGCCGTTTTTTTATAATCTTATTTCCTTCGGGAAGGCTTCTTTTCGCATTATTCCCCACATTTTATCAATATAGGAGAGTGTGTAGAAGTTTTCGTAGTAGTGGTAATAAAATGCACCTTTGAGTGTCATTGAATAGACTCCGTTCTCGTCGGTTATAAAGCCGAGACGTTTCATCAGAAGGAGCTCGAAGCCGTAGACTTTTTTAAGAGGAACACCGAAGAATTTTTCAAAATCTTCTGCTCTTACACGTGTACTGTATGCCGTCCAGAAAAGGTAATATACCATTCTTTGACGAAGAGAGAAGCGAATGGTGAGCGAGGTCGGGAGCTTTTTGTCCTTTATGCGCTTTATGTATTCCTCAACAGAGAACGTATTTATTTTGAAGCTGTCGCGAGTAAGCGTTGTAGCCGAGCAACCAAACCCAAGAAAATTATCTCTTGTCATAGAGGAATACCGAGCATCCTTTTCACTCGAAAAGGTCCATATCGAGCTGCGTGAGTATCCCTTATCTATGCAGTAATTGGTTATATTGTCAAGCAACTTCCGTTTTTCGGATTTTTTCATAGCTTTTACCGAGCTTTTTGTAAAGGTGAAATCTATAAAAGGGTAGATGGCGATATGATTTGCACCGCCGGCAAAGGCTAAATCAATGTCAGACTTCAAATCCTCAAAGGTCTGCTCCGGGAGTGCGAAGATAAAGTCCATAGATACCGTTTCAAAGTGCACCTCGGATAATGCTTTTGTAATAGTCTCTGTATCTACCTTTTTTCTGCCGAGAATCCCCTGATATTTTTCGGAAAAAGACTGTATTCCGATGCTTATCTTCGTAACACCGGCTTCTTTAAGCTCTTTTAAGAGAGGAACGGTAACATTATCGGGATGAAGCTCTACTCCTATACCCTCCGTTATGATAAAATATTTATTTATGGTGTCAATTATCTCTTTTATTCTATCCGAGACAAGTGCAGGAGTGCCACCGCCGAAATAAAGGCTCGTAACCTCTTTCTTTTTGTGGGAGCTTCTGCCCACAAGGTGTATCTCATCAAGGAGTGTATCAATATAAGCATCTGCCGCTTCCCTTGAATATACGGTCTTGCAGTACGGGCAGAAATTACATATACTTTGGCAGAACGGAATGTGAACGTAAAGACCTAAATTCTCACAGCTTTCGTAATTTAGCCGCTCGTCATATTCGTTAGTGAAGGTGAAGGGCTTAGCGGAGCGGGTCAGCCACATTCTTGTAAGGGTTGTAATTATGCTCATTTTTATCCTCAAACGTATTTTAGGTAGGTTTTTAGCATTTCAAATATTATCCTCGGATTTCCGCTGAAGAGAAGCGTATATTCTGCAACGAAAAAGTAACCGCATTGCTCACACAGTCCCGGAACGTCTATACATCTTCCGCAGGTGCTTATCCTGCCGTCTTCAATTACCACACACTGATAGCATGGGGTAGGGAAATCATTATTTATAATGTGCTTAAACGCTCCTTTAAGGTTAAACACAGGTGCGCCTTTTTTCATCATCTCCGAGATGACCTCACAGCATACTTCTTTTTCTTTTCTCGAAAGAGCAAGCTCTACTGTATCGGGGTAAGGAGTATGAAAATTAAAGGAGACTGCACGCACGTTTTTCGTGTCTCTTGCAGTGATACATACGTCTCTTATTTTGTCTTTGTTTATTTGATTCACCGCCATATAGAAGCAGATGTTATCTGAGGTGGCATTCTTTACGTTTTCCATTATTGTGTCGTACGTATCGCCCCGTATCTCATTGTGCTTTTCTTTGTCTCCGTCAAGGCTGAGAAGTATAAGGTCGGCCTCGGGAAGGTCGATAGGGAAGGTGCCATTGGTTACAACGTTCACAATAAGAAATCCCATTTCCTTTGCCTCGATGACAAGGTCACGTAGACTTTTACCCTCGGAGTGCCATAAAAAGGTCTCTCCGCCACAGAAGAACAGGATCCGCACCCCCATATCGTATAGCTGCTTCATCTCCGCCTTTACCTGCG
>SVUB01000064.1 GCA_015063495.1 Oscillospiraceae bacterium | reverse complement strand
TATGTATCTCTTCTGCCAGAAGTTCCTTGTACAGGGTATCGAGCGTTCCGGTATCGTTGGATAATTTCAAATTCAAATAAAAATATCCCGAAGGCAATTGCCTTCGGGATATTTTTATTATCTCATCTTCTTTTTGAATTTGTTCAGTAAAATGTATGCTAATATAAGAAGCGCTACCGTTCCACCGAGAATGGCATACATAGCAGAGATCGATACCTTGTCACCAAAGAAGTAAAGATTGCAGTCAATTCCGTCCTTTATTGATTCTATTGCATCTTTGGGGAAGTGTATTCTTTCCATTTCTCTGAAAACTCCGTTCATTGCGTGATTACGAACAAGAGCGGTGCCATAGGTTCCGGGGAGGAATGATATCACAGTCTGAAGTCCGTCTCCAAATTGCGATATCGGCATATATGCACCGCAAATAAAACCGTAGCAGGAGCTTACGATGCTTCCGACAGCAGATATCTGCCCTTGAGATGAGAGGAAAAAGCATATGACACTTGATAGTGCCGTGCCAAACATAACGAGCAAGAAAACGTCAATAAGAAGGAGAAGTATATCTGATACTGTCATAAACCAGCCGACACTTGCTACGTATATAAGGCAAACTACCGTTGCCGTAAGGCAGACAATAAGAGTCGAGATAAGAGTTGCAAAATAGTAAGAGAGGGCAAGTGTTGAGGGCTTTACAGGAGAGATGGTCAGGTCTTTTATGCTTCCGTTTACCTTATCCTGTACCATCAGCATATTTGAGCAGAAAGCTACAGTTATGCAGGAGACGGCAAGTATGGAGGAGATGAGCTGACCGCCGACACACCCGCCAAGTAGCTTTTCGGGAAACTGCATTCCTTCCGGCAGGGACATAACGAAGCTGTCTCTGTAGACGTTACCAAGGAACGTCGCATATAGGACGAGAAGTATAAGCGGGGTGATAAGGGATGTGAAAAATATACCCTTGTCCTTAAAAAATAATTTTGTATTTCTTTTTATAAGCGTTCCGAGTGTTTTCATTTTTGCTCTGTACCTCCCGTGAGTTTTTTGCCGGTTGCCGAGAGGAAAACGTCGTCCATTTTACCTTTCGTTATTTCATAATCGTTAAATATGTCGGGATGCTTTACTATAAGCTCGGTTGCTGCCGCGGTATTTGGGACGGATAACTTAAATGCATCTCTTATTTTTTCGTACGGTACACCGAGAGATCGAGGAATGTCCTCATCAACTCCGTAAAGGGTTATAAAATCACGGGTATATCTGTTTTTAAGCTCCAGCGGTGAGCCTTCAGCTATAAGCTTGCCGCCGTCAATAATTATGATGTAATCTGCATCTGCTGCTTCCTCCATGTAGTGAGTTGTGAGGAGCACGGTCATATTTTCTTTCCTTCTAAGCTCATTTATTACGTCCCAGAGGAGCTTTCTTGTCTGTGGATCGAGTCCTGTTGTCGGCTCGTCAAGAATAAGTATTCTCGGATGGTGCAGGAGAGCCCTCGCAATATCTATTCTTCGCCTCTGACCGCCAGAGAGCTTGCCGACATTACGCCCTGTAAGATCAGCAAAGTCAAGCATGGAGGAGAGCTCCGCAAGGCGCTTTTTGAAGTCATCGCCCCTGATGCCGTAAAGTGCCGCACGGCTTTCAAGATTATCCTTTACCGAGAGAGCTTTATCAAGAACAGAGTTCTGGAAGACTACACCTATTTTTGATTTGATATTGTTTGAGGGGCTGTCTATATCCTCACCGTCAATAGTTACACTTCCGCTGTCCTTTGCGAGCTGACCGCACATAATGTTTATCGTAGTTGATTTGCCTGCTCCGTTTATTCCGAGAAAAGCAAACAGCTCACCTTCCTTTACCTTAAATGAAAGGTCATTAACGGCTTTTATTTTGCCGAAGCTTTTATTTAACGCTTTAATTTCTATCATATATTAACTCCTTTCCGTCTCCTTGAGGGCATTGAAAACCTCGCTCAGCATCTTATCTACGTCATCCATTGTGAATATGCACTGGCCCATGGCGTAGAGAACCGCAAGACCGTGGGCATATACTGACAGATGATTATAGAGCATACGAGCCTTTTTTTCCTCAATAAAGTGGTGTTTTTTGAGGGCACTTAGTACAGTCGGTGCATTTTCATCACCTTCGGGCATGAAATGAGTGGGGACCTCGATATTTGTCCCTTGCATAAAGAGAAGCTTGAATAGCTCAGGCTCGTTCTTTGCAAATTCTATATATTTTAGTCCTGTGCCTTTGAAGGGAGGGGACTGTTCGAGACCTTTGCGGAGATATTCTTTATACAGCGCTTTTGCGCTATCAATTACCGCTTCTTTTACTTCCTCTATGTTTGTAAAGGTAGTGAAAATCGGTGCGGTGGACGTACCAAGCTCTGCGGCAAGGCTTCTGGCTGTCAGAAAATCTATTCCGTGCTTTCGAACCATTTCATAAGCGGTGTCTATTATTTCTTTCTTTGAGTGTTTTGCTTTTGGCGGCATATATCCTCCTATAATAACGCTTGTTATATAACATGTGTTATTATACATTATTTGTGTCGCTTTGTCAATAGATATAAAAAAATTCTCCGAGAGATGCTCGGAGAATTTTAGTTTATTTCTCAAATATTATTTTGCCGTCAGATGCTTTTGCTGTTACCGAATCACCGCTAAGGAGCTTTCCTTCAAGCATTTCCGAGGACAAAGAATCCTCTATCATGCGTACTATTGCACGGCGTAAGGGTCTTGCTCCATATATGGGGTCAAAGCCTTCCTTGGCTACAAGCTCCTTTACCGAATCATCAAAATCGAGCTTTATTCCGATATCAAGAGCTCTTTTTGATACCTCGGAGAGCATAAGCGACGCAATATCGCAGATGTTTTCGTGCGAGAGCTTATTAAAGATGATAATATCGTCCACTCTGTTGAGGAATTCGGGTCTGAACGTAGATTTGAGAGCGTTCATTACCGACGATTCCTGTGCCTTCTGCTCATCATCACTGCCCTCTGAGGAAGCAAAGCCGAGAGGCTTACGTGAGAGACCTATATCCGATGCTCCTGCGTTTGAGGTCATTATGATTATTGTGTTTTTGAAATCGACCTTTCGCCCTTGAGAATCTGTGAGAACGCCGTCCTCAAGCACCTGAAGCATGATATTAAACACGTCGGGGTGAGCTTTTTCTATCTCGTCGAAAAGCACGACGGAGTAGGGATGACGGCGGATCTTTTCGGTGAGCTGTCCGCCTTCTTCAAAGCCGACGTAGCCGGGAGGAGAGCCTATTAGCTTTGAAATGCTGTGCTTCTCCATATACTCGGACATATCAAGTCTTATCATAGCATTCGGGTCGCCGAACATAACGAATGCAAGTGCTTTGGTAAGCTCTGTTTTACCAACACCTGTGGGGCCTATAAATATGAAAGAGCCTACGGGGCGCTTTGGGTCCTTGAGTCCCATTCTTCCGCGTCTTATAGCCTTTGAGATTGCATCAATAGCTCTGTCTTGACCGATGACTCGGCTTTTCAAAATCTCATCGAGCTTAAGGAGCTTTTCGCTCTCTTCCTCGATTAGCTTGCTTACGGGAATTCCCGTCCACTGTGTGACAACGTCTGCAATATCATCTGAAGTGACCGAGGGACTCTGGTTATCACTTGTCTTTTTCCATTCCGAGTGCTTCGATTCATATTCTTCCTTCAGTGTTTTTTCCTTGTCACGGAGCTTTGCCGCTTTTTCAAAATCCTGCCCCTTGATAGCCTCTTCCTTTTCCTTTGAAAGTGTTTTCAGTTTATCCTCAATATCCTTAAGATCGGGAGGAGAGGTAAAGGTTGATATTCTTATTCTCGATGCCGCCTCGTCGATAAGGTCTATTGCCTTGTCGGGAAGAAAACGGTCGGGGATATAGCGCTTTGAGAGATTTACCGACGCTTCGATCGCCTCATCCGTTATCTTCAGCTTGTGGTGAGACTCGTATTTGTCACGCAGACCCTTCAGTATCATTACCGATTCCTCGGGCGTCGGTTCGTTTACCATTACCGACTGAAAACGGCGCTCAAGAGCCGCATCCTTTTCGATATGCTTTCTGTATTCTGAAATTGTAGTTGCACCGATCACCTGCATTTCGCCTCTTGCAAGGGCAGGCTTTATAATGTTTGCCGCATCGACGGCACCCTCTGCCGCACCTGCGCCGATTATTGTGTGTATCTCATCGATAAAGAGAATTATTGAGGGATTTTTTGCAACCTCGCCCATAACTCCCTTAAGTCTCTCCTCAAATTCACCCCGGTACTTTGCGCCTGCTATCATAGAGGGGATGTCAAGAGCGACTATCGTCTTGTCCTTCAGCGTTTCGGGAACGCATCCGTCAACTATCTTCTGCGCAAGGCCCTCGATAACTGCTGTCTTTCCAACACCCGGCTCACCTATAAGGCAAGGGTTATTTTTAGTTCTTCTCGAAAGGATCTGGATAACCCTCTCGGTTTCCTTGTCACGACCGATTATAGGGTCTATCTTGCCCTCCTTTGCCTGAGCTGTAAGGTCTCTGCCGTAGCTTGAAAGGGTGGGAGCACCACTGATATCCGATTTTTTCTTTTCTGACGATTTTTTTTGTGCACCTGGATTTATTTCCTCAGCTACCGGTCGTGAGGGGGGATTCATTTCGCCAAAAAAGTCGATTATGCTTCCTCTTAGCTCCTCTATACCGACGCCAAGCTGCTCGAGTATCTTGACTGCAACGCAGTCGCTCTCTCCTATAAGTGCAAGGAGAAGATGCTCTGTGCCTATATATCCCTGACCGCGACGCATGGATTCATAAGCAGAGCTCTCTATAATTTTTTTTGTTCTCGGTGTCATATCGGATGCACTTACAAAGGTCTGTTCACCCATTCCCGTCATATCGGTTATAGCGGTGCGTATCTTTTCCTCCGATACTCCGAATTTTTGAAGAAGTCCCGCAGAAACACTGTCTTTTTCACACATGAGTGCAAGGAGCAGGTGCTCCGAGCCTATATACGTGTGCCCCATTTCTCTGGCCACAAGTAGCGAACGATTCAGTGTGCTTTGCGCTTTTTGTGTAAAACGGTTCATTCTTTATGTCCTTATCCTTGCGACCTTTGCAAGGATTCCTTTCCTGTTATTTGCCAAGGGCGTTCTTTACAAGCTTTGCTCTTGCTCTGTCACGCTCGGCATCATTTTTCGGTTTATCCCCCGATGAGAGAGTAAGTACGGCGGGGAGAGTGGTTATAAGAAGGTCTCCGAGCACGGCATAGCTTATATCTGTAACTATACCGAGAGCTATACCGAGTCTTATCGTGGAAAAGTGCTCTATAAATTCTGCGGAGGAGAGCATATGTGCATATTTAAGTATACCCTCGCTGCGGAGCACTTTATCACGCAGTCTCTCAAGATTTTCTCCTTTTATTGAGCTGCGTAGCTTTCTCTCCTGCTCATTTATCTGCGAAATGACATCCCCTAATTTCTTAAGCGTGTCCTCTTCTGTGATGCCGAGTGTTATCTGATTTGATATTTGATAGAGACAGCCGCGGCTCTCCGAGCCCTCCCCGTACATTCCTCGCATAGTAAGTCCTATTTTAGAAAGCTCTGATGCAAGTGAGGATATTCTGTTAGCCATGGTAAGGGCAGGGAGGAACATCATTACCGATGCCCTCATTCCCGTGCCGAGATTTGTTGGGCAGTGAGTAAGGTATCCAAGATCCTCGTTGTAAGCAATATCAAGAACCGAGTCAAGAATGTCATCATATTCGCATGCAATCTTAAAAGCTTCTTCGAGGGCAAGTCCGGGAAGTATGCTTTGGAGACGAATATGGTCCTCCTCGCATATCATTATCGCAGTGCCGCTGTTTTCGTTTATAAGAAGTGAGTGTGGAGTCTTCTTTGCAGCAAATTCTCGGCTTACAAAATGTTTTTCTACGTACGATGCGGCCTCTGTCGGGGAAATATCATCAAAATCTATTTTCCTAAATCCCTTTCCGTCAAGTGAAGCACTAACGGCGGAGATTATCTCTCTTGCCTCGTTTTCCTTGAGTTTGTTTCCGAACGGATAAGCCGACAGATTTCTCGCAAAACGTATTCTGGAGCTTAGTACCGTATCAAAGTCGTTGCCTATTTCGTTATACCATGCCATATTATCACCTCACGTTCTGCTTTCGATGTCTCTGATCTTGTCACGCAGAGTTGCCGCTTTTTCAAATTCTTCCTTTGCTATAGCTTCCTTTAACTCATTACGGAGAGCTTTAAGCTCGTTCTCCTTCTTATGCTTTGCCTTTTGTTTAGCAGGGGCTCGACCGCTATGCTTTGCGTTTGAATGTATAGAGCGTATTGTTGGCTCAAGCTCGGCGGCAAACGTGCGGTAGCACTCGGCACAGCCTGCCTTTCCTATTCTTCTAAAATCCTCAAAGGTATGGCCGCATACAGGGCAGGTCTTTTTTGCTCCTATCTGAGGTTTTGAGGGACTTCCGAAAAGACTGCCGAAAAGGCTGTCATGTATAGAAGAAGCAAAGAGTGACGGGGAAAAGATATCATCGCTCCCGGGAAGCTCGCCATTCTTCTTCATTTCATTAGCACACTCCGAACAGAGTGCAAGACTGCGTTTTTTGCCGTTGATATTCTCTTCATAAAAAACAGAAGCATTATTTTTTTTACATTTTTCACATAACATAATATTCACCCTTTCTTTTCCTACCTATTTTAACTCATAAGTGCAAGAATAATATGTCGGAATACGTCCGCTCTGATTTTTCCTCTGCCCTCGGGTGTAATTCCCGAGAGTGCGGCAGAGGAGAGGGCAGAGTATGCCATTTTGTATTCTCTTTCATTTATTATGGAGTTGTCCAGAAGATTTTTAAGATAAGCAGCAGTCTCTCTTTCATCTATCTCATTTCCGATGGCGTAAAAGAAGTGCATCAGATACTCGCTCTTATGCATCTGCTTTTTTACTATACGTATACAACCTCCGCCGCCTCGTCTGCTCTCTATTATATATCCGCGCTCGGGAGTAAAGCGGGAGGTTATGACGTAGCTTATCTGACTGGGCACGCAACCGAGTCTGTTCGCCATTTCATTTCTCTGAAGCTCAAGTGCCCCTCCGCTCTCATCAAGCATTTCCTCTATAAGTTTTGCGATATGATCTGCAAGCATTTTATTTACCTCTCTTTTGACTTTATTTGACCTTTACGTTTTGATTATACATCTAAAGTCAAAGAAAGTCAAAGTCAAAGAAAGTCAAAGACGAAAATCCGTGAGCGATTAGAGACGTTTATGACGATTTATCATATGTTTTTCTCGTTATTTCGGACTTTTTGATTTTTCCAAAGGCATATTCCATATGGTGAGGTATCCGCTTGTAACGGGTACTCTGTTGCAGACCAGAGCTTCGGCATTTCCGTGCTCTGCCCTTAAATCAAATAGGTTTTTCACTCCTTTTTTATCAGCCTCAAAGAGAGTTATTACGTTTGAAAAACCGCCATTATCGTCAGGGACTGTAATATACCCCGCATTATTTATATATATTTTTGCGCCGTCAAGAGGCAGACCGCATCCCGACAGCGTGACTCTGACCATGAGCCTTCCCATTTTCTCACAGTCCATAGCATCTATCCCCCTTTCTGTAGTAATATATTATGTTCTCTCAAAACAATGAGTTAACCACCAAAAAGCTCTTGACTTATCCTCAAAAAAGTGTTATAATCTTTTGCAGGCCGGTG
The DNA here is from genome assembly GCA_015063495.1 of Oscillospiraceae bacterium. Classification (GTDB taxonomy): domain Bacteria; phylum Bacillota; class Clostridia; order Oscillospirales; family CAG-272; genus SIG710. Next base: position 136 of record SVUB01000064.1, on the reverse strand, counting down.
TGATGGAATTGGTAGACGTAGTGGACTCAAAATCCACCGCTGGCGACAGCGTACCGGTTCGAGTCCGGTCACCGGCACCAAAGCATTCAAACCCGAACCTTTTACCAATCGGTGAAACGTTCGGGTTTGTTGTTTT
>SVUB01000063.1 GCA_015063495.1 Oscillospiraceae bacterium | reverse complement strand
AACAAAAAAGAAAAAAGGAGAAAAAATGGCAGTTGCTTTAAAAAAGAAATCCGAAATAAATATGATAGAGGGTTCGCTTCTTGGAAAGATGATAAGGTATGCCTTGCCGCTTATCTGCACTAACGTGCTTCAGCTTCTATATAACTCGGCTGATATGTTCGTTATAGGAAACTATTGTGCAGACAAGACCGCATTCGGCTCGGTAGGATGCACGGGTTCTCTTATAAACCTTATACTCGGACTTATGATAGGACTGAGCTCCGGAATAAGCGTCGTTCTTGCGCATGCAATAGGCTCGGGAAATAAAAACAGAATATCAAAAACGGTACATACGACGGTTCTTCTTGCTATAGTTATGGGAGCTGCTGTCGGAATAATAGGTATTCTTATATCTCCCGGTATTTTGAAGATAATGAATACTCCCGATGAATTTATAAAGGGAGCTACTCTTTATGTACGTATTTATTTTGCCGGAACGATAGGAAACGCACTTTTTAACTTCTGCTCAGGTCTTATGCGTTCAAGAGGAGATACTCTCAGACCTCTTATCTTTTCGTCGGTTGGCGGAATAGTCAATATTGTTCTGAATCTCGTATTCGTTATAAAATTCGGTATGGGTGTGGAAGGAGTTGCTATCGCAACTATAGTCTCTCAGGCAATTTCGGCACTTCTTTCCATTATACATCTTGTGAGGCTACAGGATGACTGCCGTCTTAACCTTAAGAAGCTTGCGATTGACCGAAGCGTATTTTCCTCGCTTCTTACTATAGGCCTTCCTGCGGGTGCACAGGGAATGCTGTTCTCACTTTCCAATATGATTTTGCAGAGCAGCTATAATTCACTCGGTCCCCTTTACGTTGACGCAAATACTGCGGCAATGAACGTTGACGGATATATTTATAACGTACTTAATGCCTTTTACCATGTAACTCTTACCTTCTCCTCGCAGAATTACGGTGCAAAGAAATACGAAAGAGTCTGGAAGGTATATTGGGTGAGTGCCTCCTGCGTTTTCGCGATAGGAATCACTATAGGCTTAGTATGTTTTATATTCTCGGATTTTCTTATCGGAATCTTTAATTCAGATCCGGCTGTTATAGAGGTCGCAAAAATAAGACTCGGAGTAATGGGAATATCTTATTTCATATGCGGTCTTATGGAAGTGGGAACAGCAATGCTACGTTCTATCGGACATTCGGGCACAAGTGCGATCATCTCGCTTCTCGGCTCATGTGTACTCAGAATTGTCTGGGTATATACGGTGTTCAAGATATTTGAAGACGTACTTGTTCTTTATCTTGTTTATCCTGTTTCGTGGATAGTTACCTTTGCAGCACTTGCTATCTTCTTCAGACGCAGATTCAGAAAGGAAATCGCAAGACACGCTGAAATCGCAGCAGAGAGCAGGGCAGAATGAACGTAGAAAAATGGCTTAGGGAGAATACGGACTCACTTGCAGGTAAAACTGTCGTTATTTCCGGATCAACGGGCGGAATAGGACGTGAGCTTTGCAGATATATGCTTGGGCTTGGTGCGTCGCTCATTCTTCTTGACAGAAATGAGAAGAAAGCGGAGGCTCTTAAAAGTGATCTTCTTGCCGATTTTAGTGAATCGACGATTGAGTTTGTCAGAGCAGACCTTGAGAATATAGATTCTGTAAAGGTGGCTTGTGCAAGTCTTAAAAATATGCCTTTGGACGCAATAATCCTTAATGCAGGAGCATACAGCATCCCAAGACATAAGTGTAGCACGGGTTTTGACAACGTATTTCAGATAAATTTTGTTTCTCCCTATTATATTGCTAAAACACTTTTACCGATGCTCGCAGAGCGTGGCGGAAGAGTGGTGGCGGTTGGCAGTATTGCGCATAATTATTCGGTAACCGACCCTCTCGACATCGATTTTTCAAGTCGTAAAAAGGCAAGTCTTGTCTACGGTAACGCAAAGCGGTATCTTATGTTTGCTCTGCACGGCCTTTTTCAAAATGAAATGGGAGCATCACTTGCCGTGACGCACCCGGGTATTACGTTTACGGGAATAACCAATCATTATCCAAAGCTTATATTTGCTCTCATAAAGCATCCAATGAAGGTGATATTCATGAAGCCGAGAGTGGCGTGCCTTAGTATACTCAAAGGGCTTTTTGAGAAGTGCGATAATGGTGAGTGGATAGGTCCTGCACTCTTTGATATTTGGGGCAGACCGCAAAAGAAGCTCATATCTACTGCAAAAGATAATGAAAGAAAAACGATATTCGAAACAGCAGAGAAAATATATAAACAAATAAAAGAAGGCTCATATAAATGAGCCTTCTTTTTCTATTACATTTTATCTACTCTGTTTCGTGCTTTCCCATCAAGGAACGCAGCGATGTTTTCAAGCATTTCGCCGATAAGGCGTACTCTTGTTTCGTAAGCGCCCCAGGCCATATGAGGTGTAAGGCATACGTTTGGTAGAGACGATATCTTGTTATAGGGATGGTTCACAGGGAAGGGCTCAACGGAGTATACGTCACAGCCAAATCCTGCAATTTTTCCGTTAAGTACAGCGTCTGCGACCGCTTCCTCGTCGAGAACCGCACCTCTTGCCACATTTATAAGGATTGCGGATTTTTTCATAAGAGAAAGCTGTTTTTTGCCTATTATTCCACGTGTTGTATCATTAAGCGGTGTATGAACGGATATGATATCCGCTCTCTCGCAGAGAGTATCGATGTCGGTGCAAACGAAATCGGGATCGGGTGTGCGCTTACAGGCGATTATCTCGCAGCCGAATACTCGTGCTATATCTGCCACCTTTTTTCCGATATTACCAAGACCGACGATTCCCCAAGTTTTGCCTTTTAGCTCATGTACCTGTGGAGAGAGCTTGTTTGCAATGCCCGATGCGGTATATTCTCCGCTTGAAACGAAGGACGTGTACTCAGGCATATGCATTATTATGTCAAGTACCATTGCAAAGGTAAGCTGGGAAACTGCATCGGTAGAATACCCGGGCACGTTTGTTACTGCAATCCCGTGCTCACGGCAGTAGCCGATATCTATGTTGTCAAATCCCGTTGCAGATTCACAAACAAGTTTAAGAGCCTTTGCGTGCTTTAGGCTATCTTCATTGAGTTTATACTTATTCTGAACGATAATATCTGCATCTGCAGCTCTTTCAGGGAATTGAGCAGGTGTTGTATCATCATAAATCTCCACATTACCGAATTTTCGGAACACTGAAAAATCAATATCGTTACCAATAGATTCTGCATCAAGAATAACGATCTTAAGCTCTTTCATATTAGCCTCCGAGTCAGTCGAATTTTATGGCAGTCTGCTCACTGCTTTTTGTCTGGGCGGCGGTGTAGGGAATGCCAAGGTGCTCGTAAGCCATGCGTGTTACCATTCTTCCTCTCGGAGTGCGGTTAAGATAGCCTATCTGCATAAGATAAGGCTCGTAAACGTCCTCAAGTGTAATTGCTTCCTCTCCGACGGTTGCCGCAAGTGTCTCGAGACCGACCGGGCCTCCGTCGTAGAAGCGTATAATAGTCTCAAGCATCCTTCTGTCTGTGTTATCAAGACCAAGCTCGTCTATTTCAAGCTTTCCAAGCGCAAAATTAGCTATATTTGAGTCGATTTTTCCGCTGCCCTTTACCTGTGCAAAATCACGCACTCTCTTAAGCAAACGGTTTGCAATACGGGGCGTTCCTCTTGAGCGGGAAGCTATTTCGTAAGCACCGTCGTCGGTTATGTCCATTTCGAGTATTCCTGCACTTCTTTTCACTATTTTCGCAAGCTCCTCGGGGGTGTACAGCTCAAGCTTGAGCATAACGCCGAAACGGTCACGTAAGGGCGTGGAGAGCTGGCCCGCACGTGTCGTAGCGCCTATAAGAGTGAACTTTGGAAGATCTATTCTTATGCTTCTTGCAGCAGGGCCCTTGCCGATGATTATATCAAGGGCAAAGTCCTCCATAGCAGGGTAAAGTATCTCCTCTACGTTGCGGGAAAGACGGTGTATCTCGTCGATAAAGAGTACGTCTCCCTCATTAAGGTTTGTAAGCAGTGCGGCAAGGTCACCCTGCTTTTCGATAGCGGGTCCGCTCGTAACTCTGAAGTTTACCCCCATCTCGTTCGCAATGATACCCGAAAGAGTAGTCTTACCAAGACCGGGAGGGCCGTAGAGAAGAACGTGGTCAAGCGAATCACCGCGGTTTTTTGCCGCCTCGATGTATATTTTAAGATTTTCCTTCGCTTTTTCCTGGCCGATATAGTCGCCAAGCTCCCGCGGTCTCAGCGAATTTTCGCTGTCGGTTGTGCCTGCGCTGTCCTCAGGGGAGGCAGAGGTAGCCATAAGTCTGTTTTCAAAGTCAAAATCGTCTTGGACGTTTATCATCTGCATCTCCTCCTTATCTCATAAGCTTCTTGAGCGCAAGCTTTATTATTTCTTCAAGCTCAAGGCCGTTTGCATCAATATTCTTCAGAACAGAAACTGCTTCGCTTCTTGAATAACCGAGAACAACAAGCGCATCCTGCGCCTCGGAAAGCCTGTTTTTCGGAATGGGAGATACGTCGGCAAATGAGGTGACTCCCGAGGATATGGCAGTGGCACTTTCCTTTGAAAGCTTGTCCTTAAGCTCAAGTACTATTCTTGCGGCTGTCTTTGCACCTACACCGCTTGCTTTTGATAGCGTTTTGGTGTCCTCAGAGCATACCGCAAGAGCGAATTTCTCGGGCGTCAGAAGCGTAAGTATCGCCATTGCGGCCTTCGGTCCTACTCCCGATACCGATATAAGCATTTTGAATGCAGAGAGCTCCTCTGCACTGTAAAAACCGAAAAGCTCGATATCGTCCTCACGCACCGCAAGGTGTGTAAATAGCTTTACCGAGGGTGCGTCGTCGGGCGAGAGCCTCGGCGAGGGCAGAGAATCGTGCGTTGTGCCGCTTACTGTGAGCTTGTAGCCCATACCGCCAACGTCAATAACGGCAATGCTGCTTTCAAGAACTGTAAGCTTTCCGCTCAGATAATAAAACATATTATTTGTCCTCTTCTTTTTCCGTTTCTATTTGAATAGATGTATCATCCGGTAGGAGCTCGGCAGTGTCGGCGTCAGGTACCTCTGCAGTGCTTTCAGGCAACGCCGTTACCTTCTTCTTTTTTCTCTTGCTGTCAAGCACGCACAAGCCTATAAATACTATAGTGCAAAGGATCGTGCAGGAAATACCGATAACGAAAGCTTTTGGCATATAACGCATTTCGAGCGTGTGCTCACCCGCATCCTCGATATCGAAGGCAATGAGAGCATTAAGCGTTTTATAATAATCAACCTTCTTGCCGTCAAGATAGACCTGCCAACCCTCATCATAGGGAATAGTGGTCATAATCGTCTGGGCTTCCTTTGTTGTCTCGATAGTACCCTTAAAGCTGCTTTCGGTAAATTCGTTTATCTCATACTGTGTTTCTGCGAGCTTCTTTATAGCATATTTGAATGCGCTCATGTCGATATAGTAAAGACAGGGAACATTTGTCATTACGTATATCTCGTTCTGCTTTATTTTGAGAGATATCTTCATCTCGTCGCCCTCGGTGTAAGCACTTCCGATGGGGATTATTCTCGTTGTTTCATTTGCACCGAAGGTCTCAAAATCAACGCCGTCCACCTTAAGTCCAACCTCTCTCTGATAGTCACTCGGTAGATAGAAATAATACTCTGTATCAGACACGGGAACGTCAAAATGGTAGTAGAGAACGGCATCAGATGAAGTGTTTTTCGGGTAATACTTGTAGTGACCTGCGATATAGCTCTCCTCCATATTGTTCATAGAGGTGTCGTCTATCTCAACAGGAACGAATATTTCAATTTCTTCACCTATAAGTGCCCCTACAAGAGCATTTAGCTGAAGCATAGGAGTGTCGAATTCCTCCATATCGACCTCATTTACCTTGCTGTTGACTCCGTAAGCAAGGGAGAGCGCATATGGGTTTATATATGCGGTGTATCGGTCACTGTCAGGGGCCGTTATTGAATCCTCATAAAGGTGAGAAAGATCGTCCTTTGAGATGATATACTTAATGCCGAGCAGTGAGTCGTTTACAAGGTTTCCGCCAAGATATTTCGACCAATGAGACTTTGAGGCGTAACCCATGCGGTTAAGGAATCTTATCGTTTCTGCATTGAGAGTTGAAGTGGAGTTTGAAAGGCCTCTGATGCCGAGCGCCATATTGTCATTTGTTTTTCTGTGGTGAGTTTTTTCAAATCGGTAGAATGACGTATCCTGCTCCTTTATCTCCTCTACTATCGGGCGTAATCCCGAGACGAAATTATTATATGAACTGTATTTTGAGTAATAAACGTCATCGTGCAGGGCCAGACAGTTTGAAAGGCCGTTGCAGAAGGTCTCAAGGCAGATGAATATTACCATAATTATTGCGATATTCTCTCTGATGTGCGATTTTTTGAAAAGACAGAGCAGAACAAGCGAGAGTCCGATGAAAAGAAGCGAGAGCCATATTCCCTCGAAATCATCCATATTCTCATATTCAAACTTTTGAATAAAGAATAAGAATCCTGTCAGTGCCGCAGCTATGCCGATGAAAATGTTCGATGATATTTTTTCTATCCCGTCAAAGGCCTTGTGTGCAAGAACTAGAAGGAAGAAGCAGAGCATAAAGCTGTAGCGGTAGTTGAGCCAGTTTGGTCTCTGGAAGCCGTGCCAGACAAGGTCGGCGGTCGAGAGAGAGAAGCTGAGCACAAAGAAAATTATAAAAGCTCCTGCGAGTATCTTTTCTCTTGCGGAAAATTTCTTTGAGATAAAGAAAACAGGTACGAGGAAAAGCGTCAGAACTCCGCAGTAAACAAAGGGCCAGCCCTCGGGGCGCACCGTGTCGTAAGAGGCGGGGAAGAACTTTGTAAGCAGGTCTATAAAATCAAATTTTGATGCGGGAGCAAAATTAGGATTCGAGAAAGTAGTCTTTCCCATCGTGAGAGAGTAATAAGCCGTAAGTATTATCACCATCGCCATACCGCAAGCGAGTGCCGAGTAGAGCACCGTGCGAGAAAGGGAAGAGATGAAGTGGTATTTTTCTCCCATCGGGTTTATCTCTTTTGCGGAATTTGCAAAATAATAATAGAAGAAATAGACCGCAACGAAGATGCAGACCATATAACCTATATAGAAGTTACTGAAAACAGAAAGTGCAAGAAAAATAGTGAACATCTTGAACTTCTTATATTTTATAAGATTTTCAAGGCCGAGTGCAACGAGAGGCAGCCACATAACGCAGTCTATCCACATGGTGTTGTGCTGCTGAACTATGCAGTAAGCAGAGAGGGCATAAAGGAGCGAGAAGCAAATTATAGAATATTGATTCAGCTTTTTGCTTGTTTTATGCAGGTAATATCCAAATGTCAGACCGCAACCGCCTGTTTTTAAGAGGAACATACAAAGAAGGCCCTCAAGCATACGCTCCTCTGGGAAAAGGCAAAGAATATATGAGATGGGACTTGCTATGTAATAAGCATAAATGCCCATAAACTCGCCGCCGAGCGCTCTTGAAAATGAGTAAAGCAGGCTCGCATCGCCTTTTACAAAATTACGGAGAGCCTCAAAAAAGTAAACGTACTGACCGTTAAGGTCAAGGACGAGCACCGAGCCGTCGCCGAAGGGGTGTATCTCCATAGCGAGATAAATGAGATACATAACGACGACGGGAAGCACAAAAGCAAACGAGAGATAGAGATAAGGGCTGTCGAGCAGTCTCTTAAAGAAACTTTTTTTGCCCGTCGGCACCTCTGCCGCAACTGCTTCGTCCTTTGTTTCGGTTATTTCAATGTTTTCTATGTTAATGTTTTGATTATCCAATGTTTTCGTCTCCTTTCACGACCTTTTTGACAGCCTTTTCGAGCTTAAGGCGGTC
>SVUB01000001.1 GCA_015063495.1 Oscillospiraceae bacterium | reverse complement strand
AAACCCGCATTGTGACGGGTGTGGAAGTATTTATCTCCGGGGTTTCCGAGTCCCACTACAATACAGGATATCGGCTCGGACGCAGAAACAGACCTTTTGTCGGCTATCTGCTTGAATAGATCAAAAATATCTGCCATATAATCTCCATATAAACTGAATACCTAATAATTATATACATTATTACCTCTCTTGTCAAACACTTTTTTTGCCGATATTCACGAAGTTAATAAAAAGTTTACCATTTGTCGCCAAAACTCTTGACTTTTGGAGGTATATTGTGGTATAATGTAATGCAATGCTCTGAGGGAGTTCCTTTTTTCGTGCTTATTTTTAGAGCATTGTCAAAACAAAGTCAAAAAATTATAATTATAAAAACGGAGGATTACTAAAATGGCAAACAAGTATTGCTATCTCTTCTCCGAGGGTAACGCAAATATGCGTGAGATCCTTGGTGGTAAGGGCGCAAACCTCGCAGAGATGACCAATATCGGTCTTCCTGTTCCCCAGGGCTTCACTATTTCTACAGAGGCCTGCACAAAGTATTATGAAGACGGCAAGCAGATCAACGATGATATCATGGCAGAGATCATGGAATACATCGTTAAGATGGAAGGCGTAACCGGTAAGAAGTTCGGTGACCTTGAGAATCCTCTTCTCGTTTCCGTTCGTTCCGGTGCTCGTGCATCCATGCCCGGTATGATGGATACCATCCTTAACCTCGGTCTTAACGAAGAGGTCGTTGAGGTTATGGCAAAGAAGTCCGGCAATCCCCGTTGGGCTTACGACTGCTACAGAAGATTTATCCAGATGTACTCTGACGTCGTTATGGAAGTCGGAAAGAAGTATTTTGAAGAGCTCATCGACAAGATGAAGGAAGAAAAGGGCGTAAAGCAGGACGTTGAGCTTACTGCTGACGACCTTAAGGAGCTTGCTAACCAGTTCAAGGCTGAATATAAGGCTAAGATCGGTCAGGACTTCCCCACAGATCCTAAGGAACAGCTTATCGGTGCAGTTAAGGCCGTATTCCGTTCTTGGGATAACCCCCGTGCAAACGTATACCGTCGTGACAACGATATTCCTTATTCTTGGGGTACCGCTGTAAACGTACAGGCAATGGCATTCGGTAACATGGGTGACAACTGCGGTACAGGTGTTGCATTTACACGCGATCCTGCTACGGGTGAGAAGAAGCTCATGGGTGAGTTCCTTACAAACGCACAGGGTGAGGACGTTGTTGCAGGTGTTCGTACACCTATGCCTATCGCTGAGATGGCAAACAAGTTCCCCGCAGCATTTGAGCAGTTCAAGCAGGTTTGCGAGATCCTCGAGAACCACTATCACGATATGCAGGATATGGAGTTCACCATTGAGAATGAGAAGCTCTATATGCTCCAGACAAGAAACGGTAAGAGAACAGCTCCCGCAGCTCTCCAGATCGCTGTTGACCTCGTTAAAGAGGGCCACAAGACCAAGGAAGAGGCAGTTCTCATGATCGATCCCAGAAACCTTGACACACTTCTCCATCCCCAGTTCGACGCAAAGGCACTCAAGGCTGCTAACCCTGTTGGTAAGGGACTTGGTGCATCTCCCGGTGCGGCTTGCGGTCAGGTAGTATTCTCTGCAGAGGATGCTGAGGCTTGGAAGAATGCAGGCAAGAAGGTAGTTCTCGTTCGTCTTGAGACATCTCCCGAGGACATCACAGGTATGAAGGCTGCTCAGGGTATCCTGACAGTTCGTGGCGGTATGACATCTCACGCAGCAGTTGTTGCTCGTGGTATGGGTAAGTGCTGCGTATCCGGTTGCGGTGAGATCCAGATGGATGAGGAAAACAAGAAGTTCACTCTCGCTGGCAAGACATACGTTGAGGGCGATTACATCTCCATCGACGGTTCTACAGGTAATATCTACGACGGTATCATTCCTACCGTTGATGCAGAAATTTCCGGAAACTTCGGCACTATCATGGGATGGGCTGACGAGTTCCGTACACTTAAGGTAAGAACAAACGCTGATACACCCACAGACGCAAAGAAGGCTCGTGAGCTTGGTGCAGAGGGTATCGGTCTTTGCCGTACAGAGCACATGTTCTTTGAGGCTGACAGAATTGCAGCATTCAGAGAGATGATCTGCTCCGATACAGCAGAGGAGAGAGAAGTAGCTCTCAATAAGATCCTTCCTTATCAGCAGGGCGACTTCGAGAAGCTCTATGAGGCTCTTGAGGGCACCCCCGTTTGTATCAGATTCCTTGACCCCCCGCTTCACGAGTTCGTTCCTACAACTGAGGAAGACATCGCTGCTCTCGCTAAGGCACAGGGCAAGACTGTTGAAGCTATCAAGGCTATAATTTCTTCTCTCCACGAGTTCAACCCCATGATGGGTCACCGTGGATGCCGTCTCGCAGTAACATACCCCGAGATTGCAAAGATGCAGACAAAGGCTGTTATCCGTGCAGCTATCAACGTTCAGAAGAATCATCCCGATTGGAACATGGTTCCCGAGATCATGATTCCTCTCGTTGGTGACGTTAAGGAGCTTAAGTACGTTAAGAGCGTAGTTGTTGAGACAGCAGACGCTGAGATCGCAGCTGCAGGCGCTAACCTTAAGTACGAGGTTGGTACTATGATCGAGATACCCAGAGCTTGTCTCACAGCTGATGAGATCGCAGCTAACGCAGACTTCTTCTGCTTCGGTACAAACGACCTTACTCAGATGACATACGGCTTCTCCAGAGACGACGCAGGTAAGTTCCTCAATGCTTACTATGATACAAAGATATTCGAGAACGATCCTTTCGCAAAGCTCGACACAACCGGTGTTGGTAAGCTCATGAACATGGCAGTTACCCTTGGCAGACCCGTTAACAAGGCTCTCCACGTAGGTATCTGCGGTGAGCACGGTGGCGACCCCACATCCGTTGAGTTCTGCCACAGCATCGGACTTGACTACGTATCCTGCTCTCCCTTCAGAGTACCGATCGCTCGCCTTGCAGCAGCACAGGCTGCTATCAAGAGCAAGTAATTAGGTTTATAGAGCAAAATTATCCCTCTGTTGAGAAATCAGCAGAGGGATTTTTCATATCTATTGTAAATATCACTGAAAAATGTTATAATAAATAAAGAGGTGAGATTAGATAATCTTGCTTCTATATAAATTTAAAAGAGGTATTTGCTATGAGCAATACAGAATATATTTTTTGTAGTGTCGTTTTTAGCGAAAAGGGAAAATCGTATTACTATTTGACAACAGATGATTCCATTGAAGTTGGGGATTATGTGGAAGTTTTAGGTATGCATTTCCCTTCCGTTGCTAAGGTTGTAAAAATCGAAAAATTCTCAAAGAACAGCGTACCATATGATGTTGAAAAAGTTAAGTCTATAACAAAACTAATAAAAAAACACAATGCTCTGTTATCAACCGAACAAAACTTATATACTGATATTTCTACAGAAAATAATCCAGATGAAGATTTAGAAACTAACGGGCTATTTGATTGTCTTGATGAAATAATATGTGAAGTGCAACCACCCCTTACTGAAGAACAAATTTCGTATTTTGAACAAAATAACGATATATCTTTACCTATACAGTATCGTGAATTGCTTTTAAAAGAAGGAAACGGGCTCAAAATCCACTATAAAACCCCAGAAGAAGGAGTTTTTCACGGTGATACTCATTTTAGAATAATTCGTGGGATAAACTGGAAAAGAAAATCTCGGAACAAGCGCCTTTCTCGTCCATTTATGTTTGGGGATAAAACATCGGTTGACATAAAGGATTTGCCTTATCCACAATTTAACGATTGCTTGGAACATACCATAAGCGAAGCGGATGATATTTGCAATATTTGCGACCACAGATACGAATGTGTTTTTTCGTGTGCAGGGGAATATACAAGTACACCATTTTATAATGGTACATTAGAGTTGCTTGATGCAGGGTGCACGTATTCGTATCATTTGATTTTAAATGGACCTCGTAGAGGAGAAATTTGGTTTTCAAATGAAAATGAACAGTTTTTTAGATACGCAAAATCATTTAAAGAGTTTCTTAAAAAAATGTGTACGGCTGAATATGTATAACACTGTTATAAGTGGAAAATATGTAAAATCAGGAGCCATAGTTAATCCGTCGAATTCCAATATATCAAACAGATGACTAATTCCCCTCTTTTGCGGACAGCACCACAGGCTGCTATCAAGAGCAAGTAATTGCTGATAAAACAAACAAAATTATCCCCTCGGAGAAATCCGAGGGGATTTTTTGTCTTTTTATCGGTTGAAAAGTTTTCAAAAGCGGTTGAATGATATATGCTTTGTATGCTATAATATTATCAGTGATATTTGTGATGGGAAAGAGGAAAAAACAGATGTACAATATAAAACTTGGAAAAAGCGGAATGAGTGTTCCTACAATTGCGGTCGGATGTATGCGAATTTCGGATATGACCGAAAAGGAAGCAAGTGCTTTTGTTGACACGGCACTGCGGAACGGTGCAAATTTCTTTGACCACGCAGATATTTACGGCAGAGGAAGGAGCGAAACAGTATTTGGCAAAGCTATTTCGGGATATGACCGTGAGAAGATCATAATACAGACAAAATGCGGTATAGTACCCGGAAAAATGTTTGATTTTTCCTATGAGCATATAATTGAATCGGTAGACGGAAGCCTCAGCCGACTTGGTACGGACTACATTGACGTGCTTCTGCTTCACCGCCCCGATGCACTTGTCGAGCCCGAAGCGGTTGCAAAGGCCTTTGATGAACTCAAATCCTCGGGTAAGGCGCGTCATTTCGGTGTTTCAAATCAGAATCCCTATCAGATGATGCTTTTGCAAAAGTATCTTGATATGCCAATCTGCGCAAATCAGCTTCAGTTCGGAATTATGCATTCTTCTATGGTGCAGTCGGGAATAAACGTCAACATGTATAACGAATCTGCTACAAACCGTGACGGCGGAGTGCTTGACTATTGCCGCCTGAATGAGATAACCATTCAGCCCTGGTCGCCTATGCAGTACGGTTTCTTTGAGGGGTGCTTCGTTGATAATGATAAGTTTCCCGAGCTTAATGACGCTCTTGAGCGTATCGGTAATAAGTATTCGGTGAGCAAGACCACCATTGCGGTAGCGTGGATACTTCGCCATCCTGCAAAAATGCAGCCTATCACGGGCACGACTAATCTCACAAGATTGACGGACAGCCTTAAGGCGGCGGAAATATCCATCACTCGTGAGGAATGGTATGAGATATACAAGGCGGCAGGGAATATTCTTCCGTAAAGCCATTCATTGAATGGCTCGAATAATTATGGGTGCGTGACTTTCTTAAAACGTGGAAATGTTACGCACCCTTTTGCTTTTTTACAACCCGCGGTTGAATAATTTTAAAAAACAACCCAAAAAACTTGACTAAAGGTGAAAAATGTGTTATCATAGAGAAAATAAGCGTCATATGGGTGGTGATTTTTACGTTTGACGTTTCCATTCTTTCAAGTAACATAAAAAGATACAGAATTGCAAAGGGACTCTCACAGAGTGAGCTTGCCGAAAAGGTTTTTGTTCGTGCGCAGTCTGTTTCTAAATGGGAGAGAGGGACTTCTATTCCGGACCTTGATAAACTCTGCCTTATAGCAGAGATATTCGAGGTGTCTCTTGATGCTCTTACGGGCTATTCTTCCGAAAGAGAATCCTTTATGATAGGTGTTCACGGCGACAGCTCAAAGACGGAATTCTTGCTCTTTGGCGAGAGAGGACACATATCCAACCGTTTGCTTCTCGGCGGTTCAAATCCCAATACCTACGGTCTTAAGGACTCTTATACCACCATTAAGGCGGGAATTGACAAGCTGATGGCAATAAAGCCGAATATAAAGGGAATTTACATTGGCTGTGCGGGATTTGATACGGGAAACAATGCAGCGAGCATAAGAGAACTTCTCAAAAAGTCTTACCCCAGCGTTAAGATAAAGTGCTCTGTTGATATAGTCAGCGCTATCGCAAGTGTGACTGACGAGCAGAAGTGCATATGCGCTATTTCGGGTACGGGAAGTGTTGTTGTTGCGTATACCGCGGGTGAATATACCCGTTTTGCAGGATGGGGAACTATCTTTGATAAGGCGGGAAGTGGATACGATATCGGAAGAGAAGCGCTATATGCGGCACTTCAGGAGCACGATAAGCTCGGTGAGGAAAGCATTATTACTAAAATGGTTGAAAGCAAACTACACGATAACGTATTTAACAAGCTTGATATCTTCTACCGCTCCGACGTTTCGTACATCGCATCGTTTGCGCCGATCGTTTTCGAGGCTTACGAAAAGGGAGATGCGGTTGCAATAGGTATAATAGAGGAAAATACCGATAGACTTGCTTATATAATAAACAGAGCCTATAAGCTCAATCCTCATCATAAGACAGTTGCGCTTGCGGGTTCGCTATACAAAAACGAGGCATTTCTTGAGTGTGTTAAGAAAAAGCTTGACCCCGATCTCACGGTCGTTACCTCACAGAGACCCCAGGTATACGGTGCATGCATGCTTTGCTGTCAGATGTGCAAGTTTGATACAAGGATGCTCTCTGAGAGCTTTGAGCAAAATTACAAGGATTTTACCGATCACGAATAAAAATAGCTGAGGCAAAAAGCCTCAGCTTTTTTATTTACTGTACGTCCCGTCTGCCTTCAATGGCACGGTAAAGTGTTACTTCATCTGCATATTCAAGGTCGCCGCCGACAGGCACACCGTAGGCAAGTCTTGTTACTGCGATGCCAAGAGGCTTCAGGAGCCTTGATAGATACATTGCTGTTGCTTCACCTTCAACAGTGGGGTTGGTGGCGATGATTATCTCGCTCACCTCGCTGTCCTCGCAGCGAAGGAGCAGCTCTTTTATTTTGAGCTTTTCGGGGGTGACTCCGTTCATAGGAGAGATAACGCCGCCGAGAACGTGATAAAGACCTCTGAATTCTCTGACCTTTTCAAGAGCAAGGACTGCCTTTGCATCTTCAACAACGCATATGGTCGAACGGTCTCTTGATGTGTCGGCACAGACGTCACAAATCTCCTTGTCGGTGAGATTTTGGCAAATAGGGCATAGATGTATCTTGTGTTTTGCATCCATTATTGCCTCGGCAAATCCCTCGGCCTCCTCCTCGGACATATCAAGTACGGAAAAGGCAAGTCTAAGTGCTGTTTTCCTGCCAATTCCCGCGAGTCTGCCAAACTGCTCTGCGAGCTTGCTTATAGGTTCAATATAATCTGCCATCAGAACATACCGCCCGGCATTCCCATACCGAGACTGCCGGTTATCTTCTGCATTTCTGAGCTGTTTGTATCTTCAACTCTCTTTATTGCCTCGTTTACTGCGGCAACGAGAATGTCGGAAAGTGTCTCAACGTCATCAGGGTCAACTATCTCGGGCTTTATATCGATAGAAAGTATCTCTTTTCTGCCGTTTATCTTAACGCCTACGACTCCGCCGCCTGCGCTTATGTCGTATTCTCTTTCGTCAAGATCTGCCTGGAGTGCTTCCATATCCTCCTGCATCTTCTGTGCTTGCTTTAGCATTGCCTGCATATTCTGCGGTCCGCCTGCACTCTTTGGTATATTAGCTCTCATATTTACTTCCTCCGTATATTCTTAAAGGTCGTTATCCTTTATAATTTCTTCTATTCCCTCACGTCCGATATCTATAATATCGTTATCGTGCGAGACCTCGAAAATGATATTCGCTGCCGAGATCTGCCTTCCCTCATAAGAGGAGAGCACGGCAGAGAGGGTTTCAAGTGTTGACTTTCTTGCTTTTATCATGCTGACCGAGAAATCGCTGTCAACTCTGAGAACGATATTTCCGTCGCCGTTTTTATAACTTTTCGAGCTTTTAAGGAACCCTGATATCGTGGGGTCACCCTTACATATCTTCTCTACGGCCTCCGGCCAGTAGGGAAGTGCTCTTTTTTTGCCGGAAGGAGCAGATTCGGTTGAAGCAACATTCACTTTTACGTTCTGTTCTACAAGTGCGGTTTTTGCTACTTTTGCTTCACTCTTTTCTTCCTTTTGTACGGCTTTCAGTGCTTCATTTTGTGGCGTGGGTTCTATCTTAAAGCTTCCGCTGTTTATCTTATCCTCAAGGGTTGCTATTCTTGCGGCAAGAGCCTCGTTTGAAGCGTCAAGTGTCTCATCACACATGCGGATCAGCGCCATTTCGGCAGAAAGACGTGCATTTGCGTTCGTTCTCTGCATATTTGCGTGGACGGATTCGAGTATCCTGCAGTGATAGATAAGGGTTTCCTTGCTAAACAATTCTGCACTGCTCTCTATTTGCTCCGCTTCGCTTTCGGTAAGGTCAAGATATTTCCTTGCGTCCTTTGCCGTTTTTATCACGAGCATATCACGGTAGAATGACATAAGATCCTGCCAGAATACCGCTATGTCCTTTGATGAGGAGACTACCTCGGCTATTGTAGCAAAGATAGTTTCATAATCTTTTTCTGCGATAGCACGTGCGAGTCGAGATGTGCTTTCTCTACCGCTTATTCCGACGGTATCAGCGACAAGCTCTTCGGTTATCTCTTTTCTTGTTCCTGCACAAAGCTCAAGAAGGCTGACCGCATCTCGCATACCGCCCATGGCGAGCTTTGCGAGAAGTTGTGCGGCACTTTTTTGTATCTTTATATCCTCGTTTTCTGCTATTTTAAGCAGTCTTTCGGTGATAACGGGGATAGAGATTCGTCTGAAATCAAAGCGCTGACAGCGTGATATTATCGTTGATGGGAGCTTGTGAAGCTCTGTTGTAGCAAGAATGAAAACGACGTGCGCCGGTGGCTCCTCAAGCGTCTTTAAGAGGGCGTTGAACGCACTTGTGGAGAGCATATGTACCTCGTCCACGATATAGACTCTGTATTTAAGCATCGAGGGGGTGTATACCACCTCGTCACGAATATCTCTGATGTTATCGACACCGTTGTTTGAAGCGGCATCCATCTCAAGCACGTCGGTAGCACTGCCCGAATCAATTGCAAGGCAGGATGGGCATTTTCCGCAGGGGCTGCCGTTTACGGGAGCCTCGCAGTTGACTGCTTTTGCAAGGATTTTTGCACAGGTGGTCTTACCCGTACCTCTTGACCCGCAGAAAAGATAAGCGTGGGAGAATTTATTATTTTCACATTCATATTTGAGCACCGAAGTTATATGCTCCTGACCGCAAACATCGTCAAACGTAGTCGGACGCCATTTTCTGTATAAAGCCTGATGCATTTTCTCCCTCCGTTATATATAAAAATCAAGCTGCAAAATAAGACCATACACCTTAAGATCGAATCTCGGAAATACGCGCATTCCGATGCCTCTGCTCAAAGCAGGCTGCCTCGCGGCACATCGGGGATACTGCTTAATGCTGCTTGGTTCCCCACCTGACATGGTTCACAGCTCCCGATCGCGCAAGACCCGCTTCTCAACACAGAGGAGATCGGTGCAATCGCACCACCGGGACCCTCAAAAAAGGGATTCACCCCTGCTGTAGCGGATTTCAGGTACAGGGCTCCGCTAAATCCCCGGCTAGTATGGCCTTATTTCACAGCTTGTGACTGTGCAAGTGACTATGCACTCATACTAAAATATTATAACAGATTTTCGCAATTATTGCAATAGATTTTGCTAAATTTACATTTTAATAAAAATTGCATATCAGAAAAAACTTAAGATTGACTAAAAATAAATTTTGTGGTAAAATACCTATGCAAAAGGTGTTTTCTCCTTTTACTCACACCACAAATGGGAAGAGCTTGTGTAGCAACATGTAGGGGATTCACTTTTTCGTGCGTCCCTTAATGGGGCGCACTTTTTTATTATATAAAGAAATATTGACATTTATCAGTGTTTATGGTACAATAAACCTGCTACACAATCAAATAATCATTTTCTATCTGTGGGAAACTAACCTTGGTAAAAGGTGTTTCCTTTTTACTCATACCCACAGATAGGTAGAGATTGTGTAGCAACAATGGGGGATTCACTTTTTCGTGCGTCCCTTAATGGGGCGCACTTTTTTTATGAATTTTTGGAGGAAGAAATGAAAAAAGCGTTTTTTCTTGTTCTGAAATATTCCCTAATCATTATTGCTTGTTATTTTGCAGTGTCATCGGCCTTTTCTGCTGATACAAATGACTTAGAAGATGTTTACGTTACTCCAAAAACTGAAATTGCAAGCTTGAAAGTTGATGAGCCGTCCGATGCCCTGCCGTCACCGTGCGAGTCACCTACTTACATTCTTAATATCAGGTCAAAAAAATTCCATTATCCCGACTGTGCTTCGGTCAATGATATGAATGAGGAGAATAAAAAGGAATTTTTCGGTTCACGAGATGAAGCTGTCAATGAAGGATATATAGGGTGTCGCAGGTGCGACCCTTAATATTTTTATTTCTTTATGTTGAAAATACAAATAATTTATGATATAATTACGGTGTTCTTTCAGTAACGATTAAGGATGAGGTGAGGGATATGCCGGAAAACAAAAGAAAAGCAACGCTTCGGGGCGCAATTTCATCCCCTTGGCTTGCTTTTGCTGCTATATGCTTGTTTTTATTTATTGTTTTGACGCTCACTGCGGCATTCTCGGGAAAACCGGAGAGACTTGCTATCTACCTTATTTACTTTGGTAAAACGACGAGCTATGCTTCCTATCTTGCAGCGCTTCGCATATTTGTTACGGTAATTATGTCACCTCTTGCTGTGATGGGCGTTGGAATGCTTATGCTCTACCGTGTCCGCACAGTTGGAGCTAAAATGATGCGTATCGGCAGTGTTGTCTTTTCCGCACTTTGCGCTCTTGTGCTCGCCACTCTTGCGGTGTATATGTTCGGTACGGCATCTGTCAGTCTGGCGCTTACCCGTAGCTTTACTCCGGCGCTTGAAATATATGCCTTTGTTCCGCTGATATTCATCCTTTTCGTTCTTTTTCTTAAGTTTGCCTCAAAGATGGGTAAATTATTAAGAACGTTTGAGGTAATAGTGACAGAGAAAAGACCAATAGAAATATCGGTGGGGTACGTTTGCTTTTTCTCTTTTTTGCTTGCCGCATTTCTGTTCGCTCTCTTATTTACCGGTGGCAGAGTGATTTCTGCTATTGCTACTGTGTTTGGAAGTCTTTCATTTTTGCTTTTCGGAGTTTATTTGCTTGTCTGCCGAAAAAATATCGCTGGTCTCCTTCCGGAAAGTGAATATTCAAAGCCTAAGAAAATGTATCTCCTTGATTACAATAAAAAATAGTGCGGAAAAACCGCACTATTTTTTATTTCTTAACTACGATGGCGCACCAGCCGTTATCTTCAAGTATTTCCACGAGTGAAAGGTTATTTGCGAGAAGCACTGTAAGCACTTCCTCTTTTCTCTCGGAGATTATGCCCGATGCAATAAGGGTAGCGCCGTCCTTCATATAGTTTCCTATATCGGGTGCAAGACGGATGATGATATCGGCAACTATATTTGCCGTTACTATATCATACTGACCGCCCTCAAGCGATACCTGCTTTAAGAGGTCCGAAACGTCGCAGATGATGTTATCCTGACCGCTCTCGGCTATATTGTCTCTTGCAACTCTGACTGCAACGGGGTCGATGTCGTATGCTGCACAGTGAGAAGCGCCGAGCTTTGAGGCGCAGATGGCAAGTATTCCGCTTCCCGTGCCGACGTCAAGCATTCTGTCGCCCTTTTTCACGTACTTTTCAAGAAGCTCGATAACGAGCCTTGTAGTCTCGTGCGTACCTGTACCAAATGCCATACCGGGGTCCATACGCACGACAATATCATCCGGCAGAGGTTCAAAACGCTCCCAAGCGGGAACTATCACCATATGCTTACCTATGCGGATAGGCTTGTAATAAGCCTTCCAGGCATTTGCCCAGTCGTCCTCGTTTACACCGATAAGCTCAAATTTTGCGTCAATCCCCTCTGCCGCAAAGCGTTCACGTATAAATGCAAGTGCATCTGTCGGGCTTTTTTCGCAGGGAATAAATACCGATATTGAAGCTATCGTCTTGTCTGCGTTAAGTAAGCTCTCGTCGATAAGGTCGCCATATACGCTCTTAAGGTCGATGTCACTGTAATCCTCTATCATGAGGTTGTTATCTATCATGCTCATTACAGCACTTGCCGCATCGAGAAGCGGAAGCTTTACGGTAACACGGAGCTGTGTCCAATCTTTTGTCTGTTCCAAGGCAAAGATCCTTTCGTTATTTATTGAATATTTTTTTGAAGAAGCTCTCACGCTTTGAATAATTGTTCTCGCCGCAGCTTTCTGCAAACGCACGCATATTCTCACGTTGCTTTTCGTTTAGATTTCTCGGTATTTCGACATTTACCTTAAAGATAAGGTCACCCTTGCGTGATGAATTTATCATCGTTATACCCTTTTGGCGCAGTGTAAAACTTGTGCCGGGCTGTGTTCCATCGGGTATTTTGAATTTTACGTTACCCTCAAGAGTGGGAACGTCGATCTCTGCACCGAGAGTTGCTTCTGCAATAGTTATCGGTACCTCGCAGTAAAGGTCGTATCCGTCACGCTCAAAAATGCTGTGGTTTTTTACGTTTACGTTCAGAATAAGGTCACCGGTGGGGCCTCCATTCCTTCCGTCGCATCCCTGACCACGCAGAGCTATGCGTTCACCGTCGTCAATACCTGCAGGAATGTTTACCTCAAGCTTCTTTGACACCTTAACGTAGCCCTTGCTGTTACAGTTCTGGCATGGATTCTTTATTATCTTACCCGAACCACGGCAATTTGAGCAGGTCGTCGTTGTCTGGAACTGCATTCCGCCAAGTCGCTGATTAACACGCATCTGACCCGAGCCGTGACAATTGGGGCAGGTTTCGGGGCTTGTGCCCTTTGCCGCACCCGAGCCTTCGCAGTCGGGACATTTCTGAATTCTGTTATACGTTATGTCCTTTTTAGTGCCAAACGCCGCCTCCTCAAAGGAGATGGTTATGTGAACGCCGATATCGTCGCCTCTGATGGGCCCGTTTCTTCTTCTCTGGGACGATCCGCCGAAACCGCCGCCAAACATAGAGCTGAAGATATCCGATATATCGCCAAAGTCACCGAAACCGCCAAATCCTCCGCCAAATCCGCCCGATGCAGGGTCAAAGGCCGCATGACCGTACTGGTCGTACTTTGCCTTTTGCTCTGCGTCTGAGAGAACGGCATATGCCTCGTTTACTTCCTTGAATTTTTCCTCGGCTACCGTGTCTCCGGGATTAAGGTCGGGGTGATATTTTTTTGCAAGTGAACGGTAGGCTTTTTTAATCGACGCCTCGTCCGCACTCTTATCAAGCCCCAGCACCTCATAATAATCTCGTTTATCTGCCATTTGTCTCTAAACCTCAAATTTTCATAAATGGGGAAGCGGAAAAGAGCATTTTTGCCCTTTTCCGCATATATTCGGTTAAAATTATTTGTTCTCGCCTGTCTTATCCTCAAAGTCGGCATCGTAATACGTGCCGTCACCGCCCTGTGCACCGCCTGCGGCATTAGGATCAAAGCCTGCACTGCCCTGCGCCTGCTGAGCCTGAGCATAAAGCTTTTCGGAGATAGCGTAGAATGCCTTTTCGAGAGCCTCTGTGTCAGCCTTGATAGCATCGGTATTGTCGCCTGCAACTGTCTGACGAAGCTTTTCGATAGCCTCCTTAATAGGAGCCTTTTCTTCCTCTGTCACCTTGTCGCCAAGCTCACCGAGAGTCTTCTCGCTCTGGAAGATAAGCGTTTCAGCGTGGTTCTTTGCGTCAACCGCTTCCTTCTGCTTCTTATCCTCTTCAGCAAACTTTTCAGCATCCTTAACAGCCTTCTCGATATCTTCCTGGCTCATGTTTGTAGAGCTTGTGATAG
The DNA here is from genome assembly GCA_015063495.1 of Oscillospiraceae bacterium. GTDB lineage: Bacteria > Bacillota > Clostridia > Oscillospirales > CAG-272 > SIG710. The sequence continues at coordinate 42,058 of SVUB01000001.1, read as the reverse complement.
TGATATGCTGCTCCTTGCCTGTGCCCTTATCCTTTGCGGTTACGTTAACGATACCGTTAGCGTCGATATCAAAGGTTACCTCGATCTGAGGAACTCCACGGGGAGCTGCGGGAATGCCGTCAAGGTTGAAGCGGCCGAGAGTTGTGTTGCCTGCCGCCATTTCACGCTCACCCTGAAGAACGTGGATCTCAACAGAGGTCTGACCGTCAGCCGCAGTTGAATATACCTGGCTCTTCTTTACGGGGATAGTTGTATTTCTGTCGATAATGCGGTTGAATACACCGCCGAGAGTCTCAATACCGAGAGAAAGGGGAGTTACGTCGAGAAGGAGAAGGTCTTTTACCTCTCCGCCAAGAACGCCTGCCTGAATAGCAGCACCGACAGCAACGCACTCATCGGGGTTGATTCCCTTGAAGGGATCCTTGCCGATGAACTTCTTAACTGCTTCCTGAACTGCGGGGATTCTTGTAGAACCGCCGACGAGAAGCACCTTATCTATCTGGGAAGCGCTGATGCCTGCATCAGCCATAGCCTTCTTTGTGGGAACCATCGTTCTCTCAACAAGGTCTGCTGTGATGCGGTCAAACTCTGCTCTTGTGAGAGTAGCCTCAAAGTGGAGAGGGCCTGCCTGAGTAGCTGTGATAAAGGGAAGGTTGATATTTGTGCTCGTCATGCCGGAGAGCTCGATCTTTGCCTTTTCAGCCGCATCCTTAAGTCTCTGCATTACCATCTTGTCGTTACGAAGGTCAACACCGTTTTCCTTAAGGAAGAGGTCTGCCATCCAGTCGATTATCTTCTGGTCGAAGTCGTCACCGCCAAGTCGTGTGTCACCGTTGGTTGCGAGAACCTCAAATACTCCGTCGGATATCTCAAGAATAGAAACGTCGAATGTACCGCCGCCAAGGTCGAATACCATGATTCTCTGGTCGCTTTCCTTATCCATACCGTAAGCGAGAGCCGCAGCGGTAGGCTCGTTGATAATACGGAGAACCTCAAGTCCTGCTATCTTACCTGCGTCCTTTGTTGCCTGTCTCTGCGAGTCGGAGAAGTAAGCGGGAACTGTGATTACCGCCTGTGTTACACTTGTTCCGAGATATGCCTCTGCATCTGCCTTCAGCTTCTGAAGGATCATTGCGGAGATCTCCTGGGGAGTGTAGCTCTTATCGTCTATATTTACCTTAAAGCCCGTACCCATCTCACGCTTTACGCTGATGACTGTTCTGTCGGGGTTTGTGATAGCCTGGCGCTTTGCAACCTGACCTACCATTCTCTCGCCTGTCTTTGAGAATGCAACGATAGAGGGAGTGGTTCTTGCTCCTTCGGGATTGGGGATTACGATAGGCTCGCTACCCTCATAAACCGCAACGCAAGAGTTCGTTGTACCAAGATCTATACCGATGATTTTTCCCATGATTAAATTCCTCCAAAAATTTATATAGATTTTATTGATTACCTTTTAATTTGCTACCTTTACCATGGCGTAGCGTAAAACCTTGTCTCCGAGCATATAGCCCTTTTGAAGCACCTCTGATATCTCCTGCTCACCGAGGCTTTCGTCCTCCGTGTGCATTACCGCATTATGGACGTTCGGGTCAAAGGTCTTTCCAAGAGATTCTATTTCCTTTACGCCCATCTTCTCCATAATTTCGGCGAAGCTGCGTAAGGTCATCTCAAGTCCCTTTGAGACGTTTTCACCGTCTCCATAGGCTGCCGCACGCTCAAGGTTATCGATAACGGGCAGGATATTTGAGAGAACGTCAGCGTAAGCATCAGAATACGTGCTTTCCTTTTCCTTTGCCGAGCGGCGGCGGAAGTTATCGTATTCCGCAAGCATTGTAAGATACTTGTTATTTGCATCTGTCAGTGCTTCGGTTGCCTTTTCAAGTTCCTTTTTTACGTCTTCAAGCTCTTCTTCAAGCTTTTTGACGGTCTTTTTATCATTTTTGCTTTCCTTTTCGGTAGTTTTTATCTCCTCTGTGACATCAGAGACGTTTTCTTCCGATATGTTTTTATTCTCCACCGTTATGGTCTCCTTCTCCTAAAAGATTATTGCTGTTTACCACTATTTTTGCCGTATCCCCCTCAAGCACGCTTGATATATTTCCGCTTATTGAGGAAATGGTCGAGAGTACCTTTGCATAGTCCATTCTCGTAGGGCCTATAACTCCGATAGCTCCTATCGTCTTTCCGTCCTTTTTTATGGGCTTGAAGACAAGGGAAGAGTTGTTCATTACCTTCACGGGACTTTCAGAGCCGATATATACCTTTATATCCTCTTTTCCGTTATCCGAGACGATGCTTAAGATATCGTCCTGTCTCTCAAGTACCTCGAGAAGCTCCTTGAACTGTGAAACGTCGGAGTATTCGGGGTATTGGAGCAGGTGGTCGATGCCCGAGTAGCGGAGAGAGCCGCCGTTTATCTCACTCATGACGTCATATATGCTCTTTATCACCGTTTGCGAGAGGGAAGAAAGCTCACCGAGCATTCCCTCAAGCTTCATAACTATCGGGAGAGTTATTTTTTCTGCCGAAAGACCTGCAAAGCAAGCGTTAAGGCAGTCGGTCAGGTGCTCTGTATCCTCAGCGGTGAGGGCTATATCCGAGCGGATGCTCTTTGATTTTACGTTTCCTATCGAGGTGAGCATCACAATGATAAAATTATTCTCATCAAGATACATCGTCTCAAAACGGCTGATAAATGCCGAGGACGGACGGGGCTTTATTGCGATGCCCGTGTAATTGGTAAGAGACGAAGCGAGCTTTGAAGCAGATTCGAGAACTTTATCTATCTCGTTCATTTTTACCTTTGCAAGCTCTGTCATTCCCTCAAGCTCTGCGTTCGCAGTGGCGTAAGTATCCGAGAGTGAGTCAACGTAAAAGCGGTAGCCCTTATCGGTGGGAATTCTTCCCGACGAGGTGTGGGGCTGTTCAAGATAGCCGAGACTTTCAAGCTCTGCCATCTCGTTTCGTATTGTTGCTGACGAGCAGGCAATATCAATATTTTCGGTCAGATACTTTGAGCCGACCGGCTCACCACCGGCGATATGTGCTTCAATAATTGCTTTGAGTATCAGCTTTTTGCGTTCGCTTAGTTCACTTGCACACATTTTACTTGCCTCCCGATCATATTTTAGCACTCAATGTCACCGAGTGCTAAACAACACTTAAAATTTACCACACAAATCACTTTTTGTCAATAAGAATTATGGGATATTTTATTAACGAACTGTAAATATCGCCAAAAACACATCATTAACTTATATATAAGGGGCTTTTTAGCTCTCACCGATAATCATTTACACATTTTTTCAGCTTTATTCTGTGCGTAATCACTTTTACATGAAATTAGCACTCTGTAACCAAGACCGCAAAAAAGAGCCGCAGGTACGAATGTGCCTGCGGCTCTTTTTTATTTATTTAGGCTGTTCATTGTTTTCTTTAGAGGTAGGAATCTGTACACGGCGCTTTCTTGAACGCTTAACTGCCACGGTTATGACAATAACTATCGCAAGAACGAATACTGCAAAGAGGATAAGAGAGGGAAGTGCATAAGCAAGTCCTACCGTAAAATCCTTCCAGCCGTCGGTGAAATCCTCCCAGCCTTCGCCGAGAGCCTTTCCAAGACGCTCACCGAAAGAGGGGTCCTTTATCGGCTCGGGCGTGTAATCGATAACCTCGGAAATCTCAAGGTTTACAGTTGAGAAAGCAACGAGTGTATCATATCCACGGAGCCTTGCGGTGTAGCTCTCTATCTCGTAACGGACGTTTGAGAGTCTCTCCTCGACTGTTATGATATCGGAGAGATTTTTACCCTGTGAAAGAAGCTCAAGAAGTCTTGCTTCCTCTGTTTTCAGGGCAGTCAGTCTTGCTTCTATATCGACGTAGGTGTCGGTGATATCGTTTACGCCGGTCTTTGAGCTTGTGATATTCAGCAGATCCCCGACCGTGCTCATAAAGTAGTCAAGATGCTCTGCTGGAATACGGAGAGTATAGCTTGCACGGCGGTAGCCCGAGTGCTTGTTCTCGAGACTGTTGCCGTAAACGTTCGAGGACTGAATGTAACCGCCAAGAGAATCGACCTGTGACTCAATAGAAGCGAGAGCGCTGTCAAAGCTTTTTGTCTCGGCTACGACGTTCACTGTCTTTATTATCTTGCGTCCTGCAAGCGGATCGGGTGCAGTTGCGGTGCTCGCATCCAGCGTTACCGATTCGTTTTCGGTCGGGGCGTACATCTCATCCTTTTCTACGTAGGTGTAGAAGAAATCAGATCCGTCAGCACCCGGGGCATATCCTATCTCTTTCTCATAGGCTGCGTCGTTCGATGCGCTTCCGCTGAAGTCCTTAACCGAAGCACCGCAGGAAACGAGCGCAGCGAGAGTAAGGCATAGAACGAGTAAAAGAGATAGAGCTTTCCTAGTGTTTCTTGCTTTTTTCATAGTTTTGTCCTCCGAAATTTTAATTTCCGTGGCCATAAACTCAATGCTTACGACAGCTTTGCGAGTGCCTGCTTTATTCCTTCGAGCTTTTCTCTGTACTTAGCCAGCTTTTCCTTTTCGCCTTCGACTACCGTCGCAGGAGCCTTTGCGACAAAGCCTTCATTTGAAAGTTTGCCTTCAAGTCTTGCTATCTCGCCCTCGGTCTTCTTAAGCTCGCCCGAAAGCTTTTCCTTCTCTTTCTCAACGTCGATAATGTCAGAGAGGGGGAGGAAGATAGTTGCCGCATCGGTAATTATCTGCACTGCGTCGTCAGCGGAGATAACCGAAGCATCAAATGATTCAGCTATCTCGACTTCAGAAGCCGATGCAAGACGGTTAAAGAATACGGACGTGTTTTCATTAAAGGAATCACTGTATTTTGTAGCGATATAGACCTTTGCTTTACGCGAGGGAACGATATTCATCTCGTTTCTGCGAGCTCTTATAGCTCTTATAGCGGCGATGAGACGTTCCATCTTCTCTGCGTCTGCGGCAAAGTCAAATTCTTTTCTCGGAGCAGGATACTGACTGATCATTATGCTCTCATCATCATGAGGAAGCGACTGATAGATCTCCTCGGTGATAAAGGGCATAAAGGGATGCAGAAGCTTAAGCGCCACGGTGAGTACATAAGATATGACGTTCTGAGCTACAAGATTGTTCCCATTTTTTTCATCTGAAAGGCGAATTTTACAAATTTCAATATACCAATCGCAGAAAACGTCCCAGATAAAGTCGTATATGGCCGAGAGGGCAACGCCTATTTCGTAGGAATCGAGTGCCTTTGTGGCAGTCTCTGTAAGCTCGTTGAGCTTTTTCAGAATCCACTTATCCTCAAGAGCGAGATCCTTCTCATCGGGAAGGACTACCTTGTCGATAGTGAGGTTCATACGGACGAAGCGGGAGGCATTCCAGAGCTTATTTGCAAAGTTCCTTGCCGCTTCTATCTTCTCGTCCGAGAAGCGCATATCGTTTCCGGGGGAGTTACCCGTTGCAAGTGCAAAGCGGAGAGCATCTGCACCGTATTTGTCGATTATCTCAAGCGGATCTATACCGTTGCCAAGAGACTTTGACATCTTTCTGCCCTGTGCATCACGCACAAGACCGTGAATGAATACAGTAGAGAAGGGCTCCTTGCCCATATGCTCCATACCCGAGAATACCATTCTTGCTACCCAGAAGAATATGATATCGTATCCGGTGACGAGAACGCTTGTGGGGTAATACTTTGCAAGCTCTGCGGTCTGCTCGGGCCATCCCATAGTGGAGAAGGGCCAAAGTGCCGAGGAGAACCAGGTGTCAAGCACGTCGTTTTCCTGTCTTACGGGTGCACCGCACTTCGGGCAGGCGGTGATATCTTCCTTTGATACCGTCATCTCACCGCAAGCATCGCAGTAGAAGGCAGGGATTCTGTGACCCCACCAGAGCTGACGGGAAATGCACCAATCGTGTACGTTTTCCATCCAATTGGTATAAGTCTTTGTGAAGCGCTCAGGCTCAAATTTTACTCTGCCGTCGTAAACGACCTCGAGAGCAGGTCCTGCGAGAGGCTCCATCTTAACGAACCACTGATTTGAAGTGAGCGGCTCGACTGTGTTATGACAACGGTAGCAGGTGCCTACGTTATGTGCATGAGGAACGGTCTTTATAAGGTATCCCTCTGCTTCAAGGTCGGCTACAAGTGCCTTGCGGCATTCGTATCTGTCCAATCCCTCATACTTGCCTGCATATGAGTTCATAGTAGCATCGTCATTCATAACTCTTATCTGCTCAAGACCGTGTCTCTGACCTACAAGGAAGTCGTTGGGGTCGTGAGCGGGAGTTATCTTAACGCAGCCCGTACCGAAGCCTATCTCAACGTAGTCGTCGGCAATAACGGGAAGCTCTCTGCCGACAAGCGGCAGAATGAGAGTCTTTCCGATAAGGTGCTTTGTATTCTCATCCTCGGGGTTTACTGCAACGGCGGTATCACCGAACATCGTCTCGGGACGGGTAGTAGCTATCTCAACGTAGCCGTCCTCGCCCTTTATCGGGTATTTAAGGTGCCAGAAGTGACCGTTCTGCTCGGAATATTCTACTTCTGCGTCCGAGAGAGCAGTGATGCAGTGAGGACACCAGTTGATTATACGGTTACCTCTGTATATAAGTCCCTTATTATAAAGGTTAACAAAAACCTCACGCACTGCCTTTGAGCAGCCCTCGTCCATAGTGAAGCGTTCTCTTGTCCAGTCGCAGGATGCACCGAGCTTTTTGAGCTGGCTGATAATACGTCCGCCATACTGCTCCTTCCATGCCCAAACACGCTCTAGGAACTTTTCTCTGCCGAGGTCATAGCGGGTGAGGCCCTCGTTTACTCTGAGCTGCTCCTCTACCTTTATCTGTGTTGCAATTCCTGCGTGGTCGGTGCCGGGTACCCAAAGGGTGCTGAAGCCTTGCATTCTCTTGTAGCGGACAAGAATGTCCTGCAGAGTTTCGTCAAGTGCATGTCCCATATGAAGCTGACCCGTTACGTTCGGAGGGGGGATTACCACCGAGAATGGGGGCTTATTATCCGACACGTCGGGTGTAAAATAACCCTTATCACACCAATCCTTATAAATTCTGTCTTCGAATTCTTTTGGTGCATAGGTCTTTGAGAGTTCGGTCATGTTCATTATGCTTTAGCCTCCTGCTATTATAATAAAATGTAAAAAAATAACGCCCCGCATCCTTTTTCAGGACGCAGAAGCGCGGTACCACCTGATTTCGTGCCGAGGCACGCTCTTTATCTGTACTTTTATACAGCTTCTCTTTAACGGGAGAACCCGTTCGCCGCTAATAAGTGAAAATTCCGTTCACGGAGACCGCTCGGGGACTACTTCATCGCTTTTTGCCGCAGGGCTTCCACCGTTCCCCACTCTCTGGATGCAAAATTTTACGACTACTACTTCCCGTCATTGCGTTTACGATGGAATTATAGCATATTTTTTTTGCTTTGTCAATAAAATTTTGAAAAACTATTGACAAACGTTATGTTATGTGTTAAAATACCATACGTTGAGCAATTTTGCTACTATGGCGCAGCAGGTAGCGCACGTCATTGGTAATGACGAGGTCATCAGTTCGAATCTGATTAGTAGCTCCATTGTAAGCAATAAACATAAGCCGTCAAAATTTGGCGGCTTCTGTTTTTGTGAAAAAATAAAAAATTTCGGGAACATTTTTCTTTTCCCTGCGTCTATGGGTAGGGGAAGACAGAAAACTTCCGAAAAAAAGCAAAATTCAAAGGAGAATTTATTATGAAAAAGATTCTTGCACTCATTCTTGCAGCGATGATGATATTCGCTGTTGTATCCTGCGGTAACACCAATACTGACGGTAAGGATACAGACACAGACGCTGTTGTTGACACAACAGTTGACACAACCGAGGACACAGCTACAGACACCGATGTTGATACTACAGTTGACACAGATGCAGTTGATGGCGAAACAGAGGGTTCCGCTCTTGAGGCTGCTGCAAAGGCAGTTATGGAAAAGTATGCTGAGTTCGCAGGTATGCGTGCTTCCTACGACGAGTACATGGCTATGGACGACGTTGAGGAGATGACATACGAGGAGTACATTAGCTACCAGATCATGATCGAGCCTGTTGAGGCAGGTGCAGAGTTGCTCCAGGGCTTCACAACCGCTCCCACAGGCTACACCGAGGCATATTCCTTTTATCCCGGTATGATGGGCGCACCTTTCATTGGCTACATATTCACTCTCGAAGAGGGTGCTGACGTTGAGGCGTTCAAGACATTCCTTACAGAGAACTGCGATATGAGATGGAACATCTGCACATCTGCAAACACTGTTGTTTGCGAGAACGTAGGCAACGTTGTATACTTCAATATGCTTGTTGTTGACGGTGAGATGGGCGGCTTTACTGCTGAGCAGAAGGATGAATTCGTAAACGCATTCAAGGCGGTTATCGAAGGCTGATCTTAATAAGACTCGCACATTACGGCGGGCTCGGCAATGCCGTGTCCGCCGCTTTTTTTGAAATTCCGGAAATGAGGTGAAAACTTGCTCTTTTCGAGTATAACTTATCTGTTTTATTTCTTTGCCGCATTTATGATCCTTTACTTTGCGGTGCCTTTTAAACTTAAGAATGCCGTTCTTCTTATATTCAGCCTCATTTTCTATGCCTGGGGCGGAGTAAAGTATGCGCTTCTTATGGTTGCGGCGATTTTTATAGGATATACCTTTGGACTTCTTATTGAAAAATTCCGTGAGAAGAAGAGGATAAGCCTTGCTTTTATGTGGCTTGCCGTTACCTCTATACTCGCATTTATGCTTTACTTCAAGTATACCAACTTCTTTATTGATAACTTCAATAAACTAACGGGAAGCAGCATAGATTTTCTTCAGATAACTCTTCCTGTCGGTATCAGCTTCTATACCTTCCAGACTATAAGCTACGTTATCGACGTTTACCGTGGAGTTCCTGCACAGAAGAACCTTATTGACCTTGCGGCTTACGTTTCCATGTTTCCTCAGCTTATAGCAGGCCCTATCGTCCGTTACGTTGACGTTGCGGCAGAGCTTAAAGAGAGAACACACAGCATTGATAAGGTCGCAGAGGGAATTCGCCGCTTTGTCATCGGCTTTGGCAAGAAGATCCTTATTGCGGACAGGCTCAGCCAGCTTGGCGATATTTTAAGAAATACCGATGAGAAGTCAGTGCTCCTTTATTGGGTATACGGCATCTCGGTAGCTCTTTATATCTATTTCGACTTCTCCGGATACAGTGATATGGCGATAGGCCTTGGAAAGATGTTCGGCTTTAAGTTCCTTGAGAACTTCAATTATCCCTACATTTCAAAGAGTGCGACAGAGTTCTGGCGCCGCTGGCATATGTCGCTCGGCTCTTGGTTCCGTGATTACGTTTATATACCGCTCGGCGGAAACAGAGTTTCAAAGCTTCGCCACGTTTTTAACATCTTCGTCGTCTGGTTCCTTACGGGATTCTGGCACGGCGCGGCTTGGAATTTTATCATCTGGGGACTCTTTTTCGGAGTACTCCTTCTCATAGAAAAGTTTTTTACGCTAAAATATCTTGAGAAGAGCAAGGTTCTCTGTCACGTTTACACGCTGCTTGCGGCAGTGCTCAGCTTCGTGGTATTCAATGCAACCGACATGAAGGAAGCCTTCGTTTATATCGGAGGAATGTTCGGTGTGGGTGATATTCCCCTTGCAACTACTGAGATACTATACCATCTGCAGAGCTATGCAGTTATCTTCCTTATTGCGATAGTAGGTGCAACACCTATCGTTAAGAGTACTGCGATAAAGCTTTCTACCTCTGAAAAGACAGGTAAGATAGTTAATATAATAGAACCTATTTTTATAATCTCGGTATTCCTTGTGGCGGTTTCATATCTTGTTGACGGCTCGTTCAGTCCGTTCCTTTATTTCAGATTCTGATGGAGGTGCTGTAATGAATACAAAAATAAAAAATATTGTAGTTTGCGTATCGATGGCAATTCTCCTCTTCGGTCTTTCGGCTCTTTGTTTCTTTATGCCAAAGGACGATTTCCTTGACGCAGAAAGACGAGAACCCGCTGCCTTCCCCGAATTTACGTTTGAGAGCGTTATGAAGGACGGTGTGGAATACGGCAACAGCTTCATGTCTAAATTTGAGGACTATGCAGTTGATTCGTTCCCGTTCAGAGACTCATTCAGAACACTTAAGGCTCTGTTTGCAAACTACGTTATCCTGCAAAAGGACAATAACAATATATATATAAGCGACGGATATGCCTCAAAGCTTGAATATCCTCTAAAGGACAGTATGATAGCTCACGCAGGCAACAGATTTAATTATATCTATAAGACTTACCTTGAGGGCAAGACAGACAACGTCTATCTTTCGATAATCCCCGATAAGAACTATTTTCTTGCCGAGGAGAACGGATATCCCGTTCTTGACTATAATAAGCTTGTAAACGATCTTAAGTCTGATACCGATTTTGCCGAATATATCGACATTTTCGGACTTCTTGAGATAGAGGATTACTACAAGACAGATACTCACTGGAAGCAGGAAAATATAAAGGACGTTGCTGCTCATCTGCTTGCCTCAATGGGCGCCCAGACGGGCACGGAGTATAAGGAGAACACGCTTGACAATCCCTTCTACGGCGTTTATTACGGTCAGGCGGCGCTTCCTCTCGCTCCCGATACGATAAAGTATCTTACGAGTGATGCTCTTAATAACTGCAAGGTGACAGTATCGCATCCTCTTACAGGAAAGCCTATGGAGTCTACCGTTTACAATATGGATAAGGCATACGGCAAGGACCCATATGAGATGTTCCTCTCGGGTGCAATATCGATCGCTACTATTGAAAACCCTGATGCAGAGACGGATAAGGAGCTTATCATTTTCCGTGATTCATTCGGAAGCAGCATAGCCCCCCTTCTTCTTGAGGGATATTCAAAGGTAACTCTTCTTGATATCCGTTACGTACAGAGCAATCTCCTTTCTATGATGGCTCCCGTATACGGCATTGATTTCGAAAATGCGGACGTACTGTTCCTTTACAGTACCCTTGTTCTCAACAGCGCAAATATACTCAATTAAATATTGAAAAAAACGGCTCTGCATATCATGCGGAGCCATTTTTTGTATATATCGACAAAAATGAGAATTCGAGATAAATGTTGTAAATTTTCGATTGACAAAAATATTTTATAGTGGTATAATGATTTGTAATGGATGTGCTTACACATACTAATTGGATATTCTTCTCGGAGGAAATTATATGACGATAAATTTACCTGATTTTCTGTCACAGCTTGTCTCAAATCCTGTTCTTGCGATAACGGTGCTACTGACTCTCGGAGTCGTGCTTGTAAACGGATGGACTGATGCACCGAACGCTATAGCAACCTGCGTTTCAACAAAGTCTATGTCGCCGAAAGCGGCTATACTTATGGCGGCGGTTTTCAATTTCCTCGGCGTTTTCGTGATGACTATGGTCAATTCAAGCGTTGCGGCTACCATTTACAATATGGTAGACTTCGGCGGAGACAGCAAAGAGGCGCTCGTTGCGCTCTGCGCAGCACTTTTTGCGATAGTTCTTTGGGCAACGGCGGCTTGGTGGTTTGGAATACCTACAAGTGAGAGCCACGCACTCATAGCCGGTCTTTCGGGTGCTGCAATAGCTCTTCACGGAAGCTTCGACGGTATAAACGGAAGCGAGTGGATAAAGGTCATCTACGGTCTGTTCCTCTCAACTCTTCTCGGATTTGCTTTCGGTTGGGTAGTAGTAAAGACTATCGAGCTGATATTCAAGGGCATAGATAGGCGTAGGACCGCAGGATTCTTTAAGGGCGGTCAGATCCTTGGCGGTGCGGCAATGGCGTTTATGCACGGTGCTCAGGACGGACAGAAATTCATGGGCGTTTTCATGCTTGGCATTTTCCTTGCAAACGGTCAGTCGGGCGTAAGTAATTTCACTATTCCGATATGGCTTATGGTGCTCTGCAGTGCCGTTATGGGACTTGGAACCTCTATTGGCGGTTACAGAATCATAAAATCGGTCGGTATGGATATGGTCAAGATGGAAAAGTACCAGGGCTTTGCCGCAGACCTTGCGGGAGCAGGCTGTCTGCTTCTTTCCTCACTTACGGGTATCCCCGTTTCTACCACTCACACAAAGACCGTTGCAATAATGGGTGTTGGTGCTGCTCGCAGACTCTCAAACGTCAACTGGGGCGTGGTAAAGGAAATGGTGCTCACTTGGGTGCTTACCTTCCCGGGATGCGGAATTATCGGTTTTCTTATGGCTAAGCTGTTTATGTGGCTATTTTAATTAAAGGAGAATATATCATGGCTAAAAAGGAAAATAACTACTATTTTGATACCTTTACTAAGGGGCTTTCATTCGCAAGCGATGCTGCAGTACTGCTCAAGCAGTGCCTCGAAAATTACGATGCGGAGAAGCTCGAGGCACAGATGGATGAAATGCACGAGATCGAGCATAATGCAGACATGCTCAAGCACGAGATGATGGCTCGTCTTGTTAAAGAGTTTCTTCCCCCTATTGAGCGTGAGGATATCGTTGAATTTTCTCACACAGTTGACGATGTTACAGACTGCGTTGAGGACGTTCTTCGCCGTATGTATATGTTTAATATCACCGCGCTTCGCCCCGATGCTATTGATTTCGCATCGGTAATCGAAAGAGGATGTAAGGCGCTTGAAAACATGGCAAAGGAGCTTCCCAATTTTAAGAAGTCCGAGACACTCAAGTCAAGTATTGTTGAGATAAACCATCTTGAGGAAGAGGGAGACCGTCTTTACATTGCGGCACTCCGTAAGCTCTATACCGAGGAGAAGGACCCGGTTGCCATCGCTTCCTGGACAGCACTTTACGATACTCTTGAGAAGTGCTGTGACAAGTGTGAGCACGTTGCCGATATGGCAGAGCAGATAATAATGAAAAACAGCTGATAAAGAAAGCGGGAGCAAGTGCTCCCGCTTTTTTTATTGATTATTTCTGAACTGAAGAGCGTAGAGGTCGGCATACGTGCCATTCTTTGCTATCAACTCACTGTGTGTTCCTTTTTCTATTATTCTGCCGTCTGCTACTACCGCTATCTCGTCAGCATTTTTGATAGTAGAGAGTCTATGCGCTACAACAAGAGTCGTTCTGCCTCGGCAGAGGTCATCGAGCGCCTGCTGGATGAGTATTTCGGTCGTGTTGTCAAGTGCACTCGTTGCTTCGTCAAGGATAAGAATAGGAGGATTTTTGAGAAATACCCGTGCGATAGAAAGCCTTTGCTTCTGTCCACCCGAGAGACGGACTCCACGCTCGCCTATCTGTGTGTCGTACCCGTGCTCAAGCGTCATTACGTAATCGTGGATGTTTGCACGCTTTGCGGCCTCAATAACCTCTTCGTCGGTGGCGTCAAGCCTGCCGTAAAGGATATTCTCCTTGATGCTTGCATTGAAAAGATAGATGTCCTGCTGAACTATTCCGATGTTTCTGCGCAGGGACTCCATCGTTATCGAATGTATCTCTTTTCCGTCGATGAGTATCTCCCCCGTGGTCACGTCATAGAAGTGCGGGATGAGGTGGCATATAGTGGTTTTTCCGCCGCCGGAGGGACCTACGAGCGCAAGTGTTTTGCCTTTTTCTATCTTTAGGTCAACGCTGCGCAGAACGTCGTTTTCACCGTCATACGCATAGCTTACGTCCTTGAATTCTATCTCGCCTTCAATGTTTTCTGCGTCCACAGCACCCTCGCTGTCACGCTCGGGCTCTGCATCCATTATCTCAAGGAAACGGGTAAAGCCTGTAACGCCGTTCTGATACTGCTCCATAAAGTTGATTAGAGTCATAACCGGGGAGATAAAGAGATTTACGGATACTACGAAAGCGGAGTAATCTGCAAAGTTGATAGTGTCGTTATAAAGGAAAAATCCACCTGCGATAAGGATTATCACGTTAAAAATATCGGTTATAAATGACGTTCCCGAGTGGAACTGGCCCATTGCCTTATATGCACGGCTACGAGAGGAGGTATAGAGCTCGTTGCCGACCTCAAATTTTTCCTGTTCCTTTTGGGCGTTACAAAAAGCCTTTGTCACACGGATTCCCGATACGCTGCTCTCGAGTGCAGCGTTTATTTCTGCCGTAGCCTTTCTGCTTTCTGTAAAGGCTTCACGCATTCTCTTGCGGAGCACGAGAGCTATGATCAGAAGGAAGGGAACGCAGGCAAAAATTATAAGCGTGAGCTTGACGTTTATATTTATGAGATAAATGAACGATGTTATGATGGAAATGGTCGATATTATAAGGTTTTCCGGGCCGTGATGAGCAAGCTCGCTGACCTCAAAAAGGTCGCTTGTCATTCTCGACATTATCTTTCCCGTTTCGTTGTCGTCATAGAAGCTGTATGGTAGCTTTTCAAGATGTGCGAACATATCGCTTCTCATCTGCGTCTGCATCCGAACGCCCATTACGTGACCGTAATACTGAATAAAATAATTGAGAAGCATACGAAGCAGGTAAAGACCGAGCAGGGCAAGACCCGCAAAGACGATAAGACGGTATTTGCGCTCGGGAATAAGGGTGTTCAGCATCTCACGTGTGACAATAGGGTAGACAATACCGATAAGCGCCACGATAAGAGACGCCAGCATATCAAGAATGAATACTTTTCTGTGCGGTTTATAATAGGCGATAAATCTTTTGAGCATTTTCGACTCCTTTTCTTTCCTTACGTAAATATTATATCCGCACAAAAAAGAAAAGTCAAGAATTTGAGCATGATTTTAACAGAGTTGATCATTTTAGTCTTATGAGAATAAAATTAACAATATGTTCAGCAATTACCGCTCATAATAGTGTATAATAACTATGTATGGACTTTTTGAAACCTACTTTTTACATAGAAAGGAATGAAAACATGCGATTTGAAAAGAAGCCGATGCGCTGTGGCAGACTTATCTGCTTTGTGCTGATGCTTTCTCTTCTGCTTTCTTCGCTTCCCGTTTCCGCAAGTGCGGGCGTAAATGCGAAAAAAGCTGCAAATCAGGTGAACGTTCTGGGAAGCGGTGTTTACCGCATACGCAATGCGTCTACCGAGCGCTATATTGACGCTTACGATAAGGCCTATGACACAAAGGGCTCTGCCTATCTTGATGAAAAGAACGGCGGAGAGGCTCAGGATATCTACGTTGAGCGACTTGATGACGGCACTTATGTGCTTCGTCCCCAGAGTGAGTCAGGGAAGTACGTCCTCAGCTACAGGGATGGCTGCGAGGACGGAACTATTATAACAAAGCGCACGGAAATCGAAAAAACAGAGAAGTTCACCATATATTCATCGGGTAACGGCACTTATACCGTTTCTCCTGCCGCTACCGGCTCAAAATCGGTAACACTCGGAATATCCGAAAAGACGTCAAGATATAAGCACAATTATCTTGCTCTTACCAAGTACACCGGTGGGGGCGCTCAGCAGTGGATATTCGAGCCCATTGAGGTCACGGGGATCTCACTTGCTTTTGTAAATACTACGGTCAAGCTTTACTCGGTAGGAGCGCTTTATGCTACTCTTACTCCCTATAATTTCGGTGACCGCAACGTAAAATGGGAGTCGAGCGACGAAAAGATACTCATGATAGATGACAGCGGGGCATACTGTGCTCTCGCACCGGGCAAGGTCAGGGTTACGGCTCGTTCGGGTGATAAGAGTGCAAGCTGCACGGTAACAGTTTCCTCTGAAGCCGCATTTACCTGGTACAGCCAGCACAGCGTAAGCAACAGCGACTGGAATGCTACGGCGCTTTCCGGTATATCATTTACCGCAGGCGGTGTCAGAAAGAAATTTATGATAGACAAGTACGGCAGAGGCCGCGACTGGATGGACGAGGGCTGTTATCTTGCTTCTGTTGCGATGATACTCAATAATATGGGCGCTAAGCTCACAAAGGGGTATGATTTCAGAAGCGGACAGACCGACAACCTGCCTGCAGACCCGTATACTGTCGCACTTGCAAATTCGGGCAATCACGGTGCAACTACATCTAAGGGTGTTATCTACGGAAACCCAATACTTGTGTCGAGAAGCAATATAGATGCACGCTTCAACGTGAACGGAAAGAGCATTTCTTCACAGATGACCTACGGAGTGACGAAAAAGGCGATAAAGGAAGCTCTTGACGAGCATCCCGAGGGAATAGTAGTTTATTTCTCCCGTCCTTCAAGGGGAAGAACGCACTACATAGTCTTTACGAAGTGTCTCAATCCGGAGGAAAAGAATACGAACAATTATAAGTTTGAGGTCTGCGATTCAGCTTCGTACGATGCGGCAAGAGGAGACCACGTTCAATTCGAAAAGAGCATTTCGTATACAAGTGAGGGATACCGCTATTCAAATGCGGTCAGCATCATAACCTGGAACGTAAATAATTAAAAAACGGCTCACGAAAGTGAGCCGTTTTCTATTTTTTGATACGCTTTCTTCTTTTTCCGCCTTTAGAGGCGTGTGTAAAAGCGGCGCAGAGAGAGCCCATAATAGCCGATGCTACAGATCCGACCAGATATGCCATCGCATTTTCCATATCGTTTCCGCTGCCGCCCGCTAAAATCAGCTTGAGGAGAAACATCACCACAAGAGAGAGAGCTGTGAAAAATATTCCGCAAATAAGCTTATTTTTATCGGATTTTTTTGCAGAAACGAAACCGCCGATAAAAAGGCTTAAGTAAAGGGCTGCAAGCGATACGGGCATCGTAAGGGCAGAGGGGTCTTTATTAGAGTATGCTACCCATGCCCCCACAAATAAAAGGAGAAGAGCAGTCAGAGCCGCTGCGGCAAGTCCGATAAGTGAGGAGCGAATGAGTGCAATTGGGGAAAAAACGTCCTCGCCCTGCGCTTTCACTTGGTGGGGCCGTAAATTCCTCTTTTTTTTGATGTCCATAAAAAATGCCTCCGAAGATCATAATTTCATAATAATTATAATCCTCGGAGGTGATTTTTATGACTGATTATTTCTGTGCGTCTTCTGCCTTTACGTCAACACATCTTACTGCGCTCTTGAGAATTCTTATCTTCATTCTGTCATGGCCTGTTTCTATCATGCACGTCTCTTCTTTGATGCTTACGATCTTGCCGATAATACCACCAATTGTGGTTATCTCATCGCCGACCTGAAGAGCGTTACGCATAGCATTTGTCTCTTTTTCCTGCTTTTTCTGGGGGCGTATCATAAAGAAATAAAGGATAGCGAGCATAGCAACGATCATTATGATCGAATAAAGACTGCCAAATCCGCCGCCGTTTCCTGCGCCCTCTGCGCCTGCAGTGAGTAATCTTGTGAGCATATTTTCTACCTCCAAATCAATTTGAAATCATTTTACCATATTTTTGCCACGTTTGCAACAGTTTTTGCAAAATATTTTAAAAACGGAAAAGTATTGAAATAGATGAAATTTTGTGATACAATAATATATAAGTAATCTTTTGGAGGAGATGTTATGGCAGGGGCTCGTTATCTTGAATGCGGAAAAATAGTAAATACTCACGGTGTAAAGGGCGCAGTCAAGGTAGAGAACCGTTGCGACACACCAAAGGTCTTGTCTTCACTTAAAAGAGTATTCCTTCACAGTGCGGGCGTGTATACCGAGAAAAAGGTAAAGAATGCGTCCGTGTTCAAGGAGTTCGTTATAATGGAGCTTGATGGCGTTTCTGATATGGATGCGGCAATGCTTCTCAAAAATACGCTTATATATGCCGATAGAGAGGATATACCTCTTAAAAACGGAGCATATTTTCTTGCCGACCTTGAGGGCCTTGACGTTATTGATGCCGAGGACGGCAGAATATACGGCAAGCTCAGAGAGGTTATAAACAGAGGCGCATCCGATATATACGTTATAGATACGCCGGAGGGTGAGAGAATGATGCCTGCGGTGCCTGAATTTGTTAAGAGGGTAGACGTCGAGAGCGGAATATTCGTAACTCCCATTCCCGGTATGCTTGACGAGGACTGAAAATGATAAGATTTGATATAATGACGCTCTTTCCCGACCTTGTTTCCTTTGTTCTTGGGGAGAGTGTGATAGGAAGAGCTCAAAAAAGCGCTGCTATAAAGGTTTGCGCTCACAATATAAGAGATTATTCCGAGGACAAGCACCGAAGGGTGGATGATACCCCGTACGGCGGCGGAATGGGAATGCTTATGGCGGCACCCCCCATTTATAACTGCTACGAGGCTGTCACAAAGGAGGCTGATGCGTTCTTTTTGGAAGAAGGAAAGGAATCTGTGCATCGCCACGTCATATTTATGTCTCCGAAGGGAAAAATACTCGATCAGAAAAAAGCCGAGGAGCTTTCCCATTATGATAATCTGATCATACTTTGCGGTCATTACGAGGGTGTTGACCAGAGAATAATAGACGAGATTGTTGACGAGGAGATATCTATCGGTAACTACGTGCTCACGGGCGGTGAGATACCCGCCTGCATACTCGTTGACTCTGTTTCAAGGCTTGTTCCCGGTGTCCTCTCTGCCGACGAGTGCTATGAGAGTGAGAGCATTGCCTGCGGTATGCTCGAATATCCGCAGTATACACGCCCTCTTGAATTTCACGGTGTAAAGGTGCCGGACGTGCTCCTCTCAGGACATCATGCAAACATTGAAAAGTGGCGTGAGGAGCAAGCTGTTGCACTAACAAAAAAGCTTCGTCCCGATCTTCTTTGTAAGGAGGAAAAAGATTGAATTTCAGTGCGAAAAAGATAAAAGAGCTTTTCTTCTCTAGCGCTATAATCCGTTTTTCAAAGAAATGCTATGATGCAATGCTTTCGGGGTTCTTCGGATCAATGCTTACAAATTACTCTTCTCATCAAAGAAGGTTTGAGGAGGGTGTATGGGGCGGAGACAGCGAGAATGTCGGAAGCTGGAGAGACAGTCGTATCTCAAGACTTCGTCGCCGTGCTATAGTAAGCTACGAGAATAGCAAGACTGTTCGTCTGGCGGGAGATGCGAGAAGCTGGCTGCTCGGATGTCAGATGAAGTTTTACGGGTTCTTCTTTATGTATTTCGGAATATCCGTGCTTCTGATGAATCTGATAAAGCGCTTTTCATTCTCGGTGGATATATCAAGCGGAATTGCCTGGTTTGTGGGTGCATTGCTCATCGCTGCGGCATTTCCCATGCTTGTTTCGTCCAAAACGCTCGCTTTTGCGGTGGTTGAGAGCTTTGTTTTCTCAACTTTGATATTTGACGTGCTCGGATTTCCACGTGCAAGCCTTAAGAAGTATTCGGGCACCGAGCACGGCTCAAAAAGATATTTCTGGGCGACACTTGTCGGTGCGCTTCTCGGATGCACCTCGTATTTTGTGTCTCCCGTTTATATCATTCTCGGAATAGTGTTTTTTATTGGAGCGGGAATGATATACAAAAGCCCCGAGATCGGCATAATAGTCTCTGTTTTCATAGCGCCGTTCCTTACCTTTATAGGGTCACCGTCGCTTCTCCTTGCGTTATTTATAATTTATACCGCTATCTGCGTATGTATAAAGGTCTTTCTCGGCAAGCTCAGACCTCACTTTGAGATATCCGATATGTTCGTTGCATTATTTATGTTCGTAATGCTTATGGGCGGCGCAGTGTCGGTTGGAGGTGTAGCTTCCCTTAAAGAGGCGTCAATATACGTCTGCTTTATGTTTATTTATTTTATGACGGTTTCACTTATTACCTCTACCGAATGGCTTGGCAGACTTGTGGCATCACTTGTGGCATCGGGTACTCTTACCGCTCTTTACGGACTTTATCAGAAAATAAGCGGAAATCTCGAGGTCGGAACTATGGATAAGGATATGTTCGAGGGAATATCGGGCAGAATAACCTCTACCTTTGAAAATTCCAATATGCTCGGCGTATTTCTTATAATAGTCATTCCTTTTGCACTTTCACTTGCTTTGCGCTCGGGTAATGTGCTTGTAAAGCTTTTGTCACTTGCATCCTGTGCTATAATGGGAGTATGTCTCATATACACCTGGTCACGCGGAGCTTGGCTTGGACTTGTGTTGGCAGTTCTCGTATTTATGCTTCTTTACGACCACTATATAATTCCCGTCGCAGTTCCGCTCGGAGCGCTCGGACTTACGCTCTTTGCGGACAAGCTTGGCGGAGGACTTTTCGACAATCTCATTAAGAGGTTCTCAAGTATCCTTATGATGTCGGATTCCTCATCTGTTTACAGACTGGGAATTTGGCGAGGTTCTATGAAGGTAGCGCTTGAGAATTGGTTTACAGGAATAGGAGTCGGCGCTGAAGCGTTCAGGGCGGTATATATCCGATTTGCGGAATCGGGAATCGAGACGGCGGTTCATAGTCACAACCTGTTTCTCCAGATGATGATAGAGACGGGCGTAGTAGGACTTATGATATTCCTTGCCTCTCTTGTGCTTTGCATAAAGAGCGGTCTTGAGGTGATCCGACGTGGCAACCGTGATACGGGATTTGAAAAGGTGATATCCGTTGCAGGTATAAGTGCACTCATGGCGGCGCTTCTTCAGGGAATGACCGATTTTATATGGTTCAATTACCGCATATTCTTCTTTTTCTGGGTGGTCGTGGCTGTGATCTCCGCATCCTCGAGAATAGCAAGAAAAAGAATATACGTAAAAAGCGAGTATTAAGGGGGTATCATTATGGCGATAAATTTTAAGAGAACAAAAAAAGGCTTTAACGGTATGGACCTTTTCATTCTCATCGTGATAGCTGTCGTTATTGCTGCGGCGGTGTTTATCGTGAGAGGAATGGGGAATGGTGCCGCAGGCGCATCAAGCAGTGGCGTCACCATAGAATACACAGTCGAGTTTGCAAAGGTAAATAACAGCGTCATTGGCGCCCTTAAGGAAGGCGATAGTGTGACAGATCCCGATAACAAGCAGAATATCGGAACCGTGGTAGCGGTACAGAGCGTGCCCTATTCCGAGCTTGTATATAATGACAACGACGGAAGCGTTTATATGGCGGAAAACCCCGATATTTCCAATCTGCTTATAACCGTGCGTGCCGAGGCTGTTCACTCGGACGCAGGATATTACGTAAACGGTGCGAGATTCCTTGTCGGCAGAGCGTGCAACGTCTGGTCACGCGGATTTGCGGGCAACGGATACTGCATAAACATCAGAGAGATGGATTAAGGAGGGCGGATGATGGATAATAATATGAAGACGAAGAAGATCAACGTCCTTGATATAGTGATACTCGTTATCATTGCCGTAAGCGTTATAAGCCTCGGTATGAGATATTACCAAAGAGCAGACATAACGGGTGAATCTGTCTCGGGCAGGTATGAGGTTTCTTTTCTTGTTACCGACGTTCGTCATACAACGGCAGATGCCTTTGTTAAAGGGGATAGGGTATACGTCGCGACGGATGACACCTGTATAGGCGTATTTGACCGACTGGATTCAAACAATCCCGCAGCGTACTATGCTGAGGATCCCGATTCGGGAACAGTAAAGGTGTATTATCCCGAGGGAACGAGAGTTGACCTCACCGGAACGATAATTTCAGAGGGCGTTATGAACGATGACGGATATTTTGTTGGTGGCAGCTATTATCTGGCGCCCGGCAAGAAGCTGACGATGTACACGGGCCACGTTTACGTTGAAGCAGTCCTTACAGATATAACGGAATATACGGAATAAGGCTAAAAAATGCCCTAAAATGTCACTTATGTATGATAAAGTGATGAATTTTCTAAAAATATTTATCGAAAATGCCCGAAAATTTGTGTTGATTTTATGGAGAAAATTTGATATACTATTATTAGATAACTATACGAAAACACAATTTGATTTGGAGAATAAATTTTATGATATCTCGTGAAGTGAAAATTACAAACAGTATCGGCCTTCATGCAAGACCTGCAACCTTTTTTATTCAGAAGGCAAACAGCTATAAGTCTTCTATCTGGGTAGAGAAGAATGAGCGCAGAGTCAATGCGAAGAGCCTTCTCGGCGTACTTTCACTTGGTATATCCAATGGAATGTCGATAAATCTGATAGCCGACGGTCAGGATGAAGCAGAGGCTCTTGACGGACTTGCCGAGCTTATCAATACCGGCTTTGCCGAATGATCCTAAGACAAGTGGTGGTGATGCTTCTGCATGACCACCTTTTTCTTTAATTATATCAGAGGGAGGAAAATATGGAAACACGCATGCAAAGACTTTTAGGTAAAGCAAATACGCTTCCGCTTTCTCCCGGAGTTTATATAATGAAGGACAAGGCGGGCAAGGTCATTTACGTTGGCAAATCCCGAAAGCTTAAAAACAGAGTGGCTCAATATTTTCAGAATAGTGAAAAGAATCTTAAAACTATGAAGATGGTGTCGCTCGTTCATGATTTCGATTATTTTCTTTGTGATACGGAGATCGAGGCGCTTACACTCGAAAACCGTATGATAAAGCAGTATAGTCCCAAGTATAACATCAGACTGAAGGACTCAAAGAGCTATCCCTATATCAAGGTGACGGCAGGTGAGTATCCGCAGATAGTTTACACAAGAAAGCGAACCGCAGATAAGGGTGCAAGGTATTTTGGACCCTATTCGGGAACGGGAACCGTTTTTTCTGTTATAAACCTGCTCCAAAAAACACTTGGGATCCCGTCCTGTAAAAGAGTTTTCCCGAGAGATATCGGAAAGGAGCGTCCTTGCCTTTATTACCAGATGGGGCAGTGCCTTGGCGTTTGCACGGGTAAGGTATCTCCCGAGGAATATGGCGAGACGATAAAATGCGCTCTTAATATACTCCGAGGCAATACGTCTGCGGCAAGGCGTGAGCTTGAGGAGCAGATGATGCGATATGCAGAGGAAGAAAAATACGAGGTGGCGGCAAGATGCAGAGATGCACTCGCAGCACTTCGCAGTCTCAGTGAAAAGCAGAAGGTCGTGGCGGCGCCTGACGCCGATAAGGACGTTTTTGCACTTTACACCGATGATACCTGTTCATGCGTATCTGTTTTCAATATCAGAGAGGGAGCAGTTACGGATAAAGAGGAGTTTTATTTCGGTGCGGATCAGATAGCAGACGCAACCACGATGCCTTCATTTATCGGTGACTACTATCTTAAAAGAGAGTATGTTCCGCATGAGATCCTTCTCGATTTTGAAATAGAGGACGAGGACTCGGAGATGCTCACGGAGTATCTTTCTGATATGGCGGGCAGAAAAGCTATAATACGCACCCCTGAAAAGGGAGATATGAGAACGCTTTGCCGCATGGTATACGCTAACGCAAGAGACAAGGCAAAGCTTTATAGGCTGAATGCGGAAAAGGACGAAGGTGTGCTTGTTCTTCTCGCTTCTATGCTCCGACTCGAGGTGCTTCCCGAACGCATAGAGGCTTACGACATATCGAATATAGGAAGTGAGAATAAGACCTGCGGAATGGTCGTTTGCAAGGATGGTAAATTCCGTCGTTCTGATTACCGAAGCTTTACAATCAAGACTGTTGATGGCGTTGACGACTATGCAAGCATGAGAGAAGCGCTCAGCCGCAGACTGTCTCACCTCGCAGATGAGAGCGGGTCCTTTTCCGAGGCTCCCGACCTTATACTTCTTGACGGCGGCAAGGGCCACGTCTCGACCGTGAGAGCGCTTATGCGTGAGATGGGGATAGATATTCCCGTTTTCGGTATGGTAAAGGACGATTTTCACAAGACACGTGCACTTTGCGATGACGAGAGGGAGATAAGCATAGCGAGGGAACAGTCCGTTTTTTCTCTTGTTTATAAGATACAGGAAGAGGTTCACAGGTATAGCGTATCAAGAATGGATACGGCTAAGAGAAAGACTTTGACGACCTCCTCTCTTGAAAAGATAAACGGTATAGGCAAGGCCAAGGCAAAGGCGCTTCTTACCTATTTTGGAGGCCTTTCGAGAGTTAGAACGGCTTCAAGGGACGAGCTCGCTTCCGTATCAGGCATAAGTGCACGGGATGCAGATAACATTTACAAATATTTTCACGGTGACGAAAAATAACACCGGAGGAGTACTATAATGATGAGAATTATAACGGGAAAGGCGAAGGGTATAAAGCTCACTACGCTTGAGGGGGAGAATACCCGTCCGACCTCTGAGAGAGCCAAAGAGGCAATATTTTCGATGATACAGTTTGAGCTTGAGGGGCGTAGGGTGCTTGATCTTTTTGCAGGCTCGGGTCAGATGGGGCTTGAAGCTCTCTCAAGAGGAGCGGAAAGTGCCGTTATGGTAGACCACGCAAAGGCGGCGGTGTCCGTGATAAAGCAGAATATAATAAAAACAAAGCTTGAGGGAGCGAGTGCTATCTGTGCGGATTCTCTTGAGTTCCTTCGCGGAGAGGGAAGAAAGAGAAACGAATCGGCAAAGTTCGATATAGTCTTTCTTGACCCGCCTTATTCAGAAAAGCTTATCCCTAAAGCTCTTGAGCTTCTTCTCTCTGGCAGACTTATAAAGCGCACATCTATTATTGTTTGCGAGAGCGCATCAAATGATGACGTTTTTGGTGGTAACAGCGAGCTTGAGGCTCGTTTTGAGGTAATGCGAAGCGTAAAACACGGCATAGCTTATATAAATATAATAACTCCAAAAAAGAATGAGGAGCAAAGCAATGACGAGTGAGAAAAAACTGCGCTCGGCGATAGTTCCGGGTAGCTTTGACCCAATAACACTCGGACACCTTGACGTTGTGCGTCGTGCGGCGATACTTTACGATAGAGTTTATCTTGCTCTGCTCATAAATCCCGAAAAAAGCTATTTTTTTGACCTTGATACAAGGGTGAGAATGGCAGAGATGAGCTGTGCGGATATTCCTAACGTGAGCGTCGTTTCGGATAGCGGGCTTCTTGTTGACCTTGCGAAAAGGCTCGGCTGTGAGGCTATAATAAAGGGCGTTAGAGACGAGAATGATTTTAAGTATGAGATGAAAATGGCACTCTGTAACAGGGAGCTTGCTCCTGATATTGAAACACTCCTTTTGCCGTGTGACAAAAGGCTGGCTGACGTCAGCTCCACCCGAGTGCGTGAGCTTATCGAGGCAGGGGACAGAGATGGAGCTGCGAAGCTTCTTCATACAGATGCAGTAAAGATTATTTTTGATACCGAGGACTAAAATGAAGCCAAGGAAGATAGTGCTTGACGGCGGATCTATGCTTATCGCAATAGAGACGGATAAATTTAAGACGGAGATGCTGACCGTAACGATGCCTTTGCCACTTGAGCAGAGAACATCGAGACTTTGCAATCTCCTTTTCAGCACGCTTAAGCGTGGATGCAGAAAATATCCCGATATAGCGTCACTCAGCCGTCATCTTGACGACCTTTACGATGCGAATATTGCCACTATGGTGACGCCGACGGGTGAAAATATCTCCGCAGGCTTCGTTTGTGAGTGTCTCGATTCTGCATATGTAAAAAGCGGTGAGGACCTTCTTGATGGAACGCTTGAAACTTTGAGTGAGATGCTTTTTTCTCCCCTTTTTACTGCTGAAGGAATCTTTTTTGAGAATACGGTTGAGCGTGAAAAACGCAATCTTTGCGATAGCATAAGAGCTTCTGATAACGATCCACGGATACATTCATTTCAGCTTTGCAGGGGAATGATGTTTAAGGGGGAGCCTTACGGCCTTCGTTCTTCGGGAACGGTAGAGGACGTTATGGCTGTTAGTGCAAGAGAGCTTACCGATTTTCACAGCGAGTATCTTTATTCCTCATTGCCCGTATATATTTACGTCGGAAGAAGAGATGCAGAAAATGTAGGCAAGCTCATTTCAAGGCATTTTTCGAGTTTTGGAGGTTCTCTTACAAGGCTGAATGATACAATAGTTAAGAGTGCATCTCCGACTATGAGGAGCATAGAAGAGGATATGCGAGTGCTTCAGGGTAAACTGACCATAGGATTCCGATCGGACATAGGTACTACCGATGACGATGTTTACGCATCTATTGTTTTCAACGACATTTTCGGCGGTTCTCCCTCATCAAAGCTGTTTCGTAACGTGAGAGAGAAGATGAGCCTTTGTTATTCCTGCTCATCAAGCCTGAATTTTGTTAAGGGTGCACTTTTTGTGCGTTCGGGAATCAGTAATGAAAATAAGGATAAGGTTATCGGAGAGGTCCTTTCTCAATTCGAGGAGATAAAGAAAGGGAACGTTTCTGACTACGAGCTTGAATGTTCTAAAAAGTCTATTGAGAATTATTACAGGCAGGTGAGCGACTCCGCATACGGACTTGAAAGCTTTTACAGAACGAGACAGCTTGCGGGTATAGACGTTTCGGTTGACGAAGCTATAGAAAAGCTTCGAGAGGTGACAAGAGAAGACGTCGTGCGTGTGGCAAACCGATTCGGTATCGATACCTGCGCTTTTGTCAGAGGAACTCTTTCGGGCGAGGATGATGGAGAGGGGGCGGACTATGATGAATAATAATTGCAGCGTAGAAATAAAGAGCGATCTTCTCCACGAAAAATACGAGCTGATACACCATAAGAGTGGTCTTGATATTTACGTTTTTCCAAAAAACACTACTACATCATATGCACTTTTTGCTACTCATTACGGGTCGATAGATAATGATTTTATGCTCCAAGGTGAAAATTCCGTTACGAGCGTTCCTTCCGGCATAGCACATTTTCTTGAGCATAAAATGTTTACTCGTGAGGACGGAAGCGATGCTTTTGAGCGTTTTTCCGAGCTTGGGGCTGATGCCAATGCCTATACTTCTTATGATAAAACGGTATTTCTCTTCAGCTGCACCTCGAATTTCAAAGAGTGCCTTTCGGAGCTTATAGATTTTGTAACGCACCCTTTTTTCACTGATGAGTCGGTAAAAAAAGAGCAGGGCATAATTGCAGAAGAGATAGGAATGTATGACGATGCACCGCCTACACGCTGTTATTACGGTATGCTCCGAGGACTTTACGAAAAGCACGATATAAAAACGAATATCTGCGGTACGGTAGAGAGCATTTCGCAGATTACCCCCGAGCTTCTTTACAGATGCCATGAGGTGTTTTACAATCTTTCCAATATGGTACTTGTCGTTTGCGGAAACGTGACGGCAGAAGATGTGCTCTCGGTTGCAGATAGGCCACTATCAGGTAATGAGCCTCTCGGCATAGTAAGAGGCAAGGTGGTTGAGCCACCCTTTGCCGTAAGGGAAAGAACCGTGCAGAAAATGCAGCTTGCAAAGCCTGTATTTGATATAGGGATCAAGGATACCGAGGTTCCGACATCATCACACGAGCGAATGAAGAGAGAGATTGCAATGTCGATCGTCACAGATCTTCTTTTCTCGCAGACGGGCGAGCTTTACGGCAAGCTTTACGAAATGGGACTTATCTCCCCGGGGCTCAGCTGTGCTTATACTGTTTCCGAAACGTTTGGATTTTGCGAGATTTCGGGAGAATCGGATGATCCCGATAAGGTGTACGCTATTATAAAGGAATATTTCCTCAAAAAGAGGGAAGAGGGCTTTACCGAGGAAGAATTCGAAAGATGCAGAAAGGTGTTTTACTCATCCTTTGTGCGTGGACTCGATTCAGCGGAGGATATTGCAAACGACCTTATGGAATTTGTTTTTGACGGTTATGATTACTTCGGATACGCTGATATGATACTGTCTATAACACTTTGTGAGGTCATGGAGATATTCCGTTCCTCATTTGCGGAAAATTGCTTTACTCTTTCGGCGGTATTCCCGCT
Source organism: Oscillospiraceae bacterium (assembly GCA_015063495.1). GTDB lineage: Bacteria > Bacillota > Clostridia > Oscillospirales > CAG-272 > SIG710. Next base: position 14,340 of record SVUB01000001.1, on the reverse strand, counting down.
TGATGAACAATAAAACGGAGGTAATATATGACGAAAATAGCTTTTCCCGGGCTTGGGATAGATATGTTTGCTATAAATCCGGTTGCAGTAGAGCTTTTCGGACTCAAGGTGCGCTGGTATGGACTTATAATAGTGACCGGTATAATCCTTGCACTCCTTTATACATTATACCGCTCAAAAAGAGAGGGATTTACGACAGACGATATCCTTGACCTCTTTATCTACACGGTGGTATCCGGAATCGTAGGAGCTCGCCTCTACTACGTCTTGACAAGCCTTGATAGCTTTGACAGCGTTTGGGAAGCACTTCAGATATGGAACGGCGGTATCGGAATCTACGGAGCGATAATCGGCGGTGCACTTGCTATATTTATTGTGTGCAAGATAAAAAAGCACAACTTTATGCGTGCTTTTGATATGATTGCGCCCGGAGTTATGCTCGGACAGATAGTGGGCAGATGGGGAAACTTCTGCAACGGCGAGGCCTTTGGAGATATAACGCAGTTTGAGTTCTTCGGCAAGACCTTTGCTACTCCGAATGCCGCAGATCTGCCGTGGATAATGGAGGTAAATTCTTATGCAAGCGGTTATCAGACAGTGCTTGCGCACCCTACCTTCTTTTATGAATCTCTCTGGAATCTGATAGGATTCATTATAATAAATCTTCTTTATAAAAAGAAGCGCTTCGACGGTCAGGTGTTCTTTATGTATATCGCATGGTACGGTCTCGGAAGAATGTTTATAGAGGGACTTCGTTCTGACAGCCTTTACGTTGGGCCGATAAAGATATCACAGCTCATAGGTCTGCTTTGCGCTCTTGTGGGCGGTGCTGTTATAATATTTATGCTTATTAAAAATAAGAAGGAGACGAAAAATGGCTAAGATAATTGACGGAAAAGCGATATCCGCAGAGATTCGCAAGGAGATATGCGAGGAAGTAAAGTCTTTTGAGGCGGAGAACGGATTTCTGCCCGGACTTGCCGTTATAATCGTTGGCGAAAACCCTGCATCAAAGGTATACGTAAGAAATAAGAAAAAGGCTTGCGAGGACGTTGGCTTTTACTCCGAGGTCATAGAGATGCCCGAGGAGACGAGTGAGGAGGAGCTTCTTTCCGTAATCGATCGCCTCAATAACGATAAGAAAATACACGGAATACTCGTTCAGCTTCCTCTCCCGAAGCATATAAATGAGGAATCTGTGCTGTTAAAAATAAACCCCGCAAAGGACGTTGACGCATTCCACCCGTTTAACGTCGGCAAGATAATGACGGGCAATTACGACCTTGCCCCCTGCACGCCCGCAGGCGTTATGGAGCTGATCCGACGCAGCGGTGTGGAGATAAGAGGCAAGGAGTGCGTTATCGTAGGCAGAAGCAATATCGTGGGCAAGCCGCAGGCAATGCTCATGCTTGCCGCTGACGCAACGGTTACTATTTGTCATTCGAGAACGAAGGATCTTGCGGACGTTTGCCGCCGTGCCGACATTCTCGTTGCCGCTATCGGAAAGCCTAATTTCTTTGGCGCAGATATGGTGAAGGAAGGCGCTGTCGTCATTGACGTTGGAATAAACCGTGGTGATGACGGAAAGCTTGTCGGTGACGTCAACTTTGCCGAGGTTGAACCCAAGGCTTCCTACATAACCCCCGTTCCCGGCGGTGTAGGGCCTATGACCATCACAATGCTCCTCAAAAACACCCTAACAGCCGCAAAAGTAAGTGCGAAGAAACATTAAAAATAGAATTTTAGATAGGAGGCTTCATTATGAAAAAGAGTATTACAATTGTTTGCTGTTCTGTTCTTGCCCTTGTTCTTGTAATGGCGGTAATCATCATTTTCTATAAAGCCGAAAAGCCTATTCTATCCCAAATGAGTCCCGAGGAGTGTGTTGAATTTATACGTTCGAGAGGGATAGAAAATATTTGGGAATACGAGGAAGATAACGGTGGAGAAGAAATAAGGGAAATAATCAAAAAGGTAGAAGATGACCCGAATATACACTTTGTTTATGGGCGTCTTGATCTAACAAGGTTTTCCTATGAGATCAAACACGCAGTGAATGATTATTACGGTGTAGAAGCTGAAACCGATTGGCTTGACCATATGCTTAATACCGAAAAAGCAGAATAATTGAATAAAAAAGAGCCACCTCACGGAATTTCCGTGAGGTGTTTTTTATTTACTTAATAATGAAGTGAACGGGGAGACCGTCCTCGAAGCGGATATCGGGTTCACCTTTGATAAGGGGAAGCAGATAATCTACGCAGGCGTCGGTCACGCCGTTTTCTTTTTCATTTATAAACTCTCTGGGTACGAGCTTGACCTTGTTTGCGACCTCGCTTACGCTCACGTTGCCGATCTCTACCTTATAAGGAGTGTCCGAAACACGGTCGATAGTCATCATAACTCTGCTCGCTCCCTCTGCGGCTGCAAGAGCAGCGGTCTTACCAACGAGTACAGACTCGCTAAGGTCTGTTTCCGAGGCAAGGTGAGAAGCACAGCGCTGGCAGAGGTTAAGCTCGATAGAGCGGACCTTACAGCCGATAGCGTCTTTAACTGCATACTCAAGAGTTTTACCGCTTCCGGAGAGGTATTTGTGCCCGAAAACGTCGGTAGCACCGCTCTGATTTGCGGAGCCAACGTAATCGCCGTTTTCAAAATGTATTCCCTCGGAGATGGCAACTACCACGTTCGGGTGTTTTTCAAGAGCCGCACGGACGTCATTAAGGAAACTATCCATATTAAATACTGTTTCGGGCAGATAGATAAGGTCAGGCTCAACGCCTGCTCTTCTGCAGAGTGCGGCAGATGCTGTAAGCCATCCTGCATCCCTTCCCATTATCTCAATAATGGTAACGGCTTTCACTTGGTATACTGCACAGTCACGGATTATCTCCTGCGTCATAGTTGCGATATACTTTGCCGCAGAGCCAAAGCCGGGGGTGTGGTCGGTTATCGGAAGGTCGTTGTCTATAGTCTTTGGAACGCCTATAACTCTCATCTCATATCCGCATAGATCGGTATATGTTGAGAGCTTGTCAACGGTATCCATAGAATCGTTACCGCCGATATAAAAGAAGTATCTGATATTATATTTCTTGAATATGTCAATTATCTTTGCAAAGGTTTCGTCATCAGCTGTGGGAGCGGGGAGCTTCTTCCTGCAAGAACCGAGTGCCGCCGCAGGTGTGTGCTCGAGAGTTTTGAGGTCTTCTTTGTTTGCAAATACTTCAAAAAGGTCAACAAGATTTTCCCCGAGAAGTCCCTCAATGCCGTTTTTCATTCCGTAGAGCTTTTCTACCGTTCCGTTGTCTCGAAGCTCCATTGCTCCGCGGATAATACCCGAAAGTGTTGCGTTGATAGCGGCTGTAGGGCCTCCGGACTGACCTACTACTGCATTTCCAATAAGTTTTTCCATAATTCTTACCTTTCTGCCAAAATTACGGCATTTTAAGTACCATTAATGATATCACTTTTTTTGTTAAATGTCAATGTACAAGCAAAGTTTTTATCCGCTTGCATAAGATTTATTTGAAATGAGGTGATATTTTGCTGACTTTTTTATTATCTGCAACCTTTAAGGCGGCGTGTATGATTCTCGGAATATCAACTCCGCAGAATTTTCCGCCCCCGCTTTCAGAGGATGAAGAGCAGGATTATTTCAGAAAAATGAAAAATTGCGGCGACGAGAATGCAAGAGAAAAGCTGATACTCCATAATCTCCGTCTCGTTGCTCACATCGTGCGTAAATATTACGCCTCAAGCAAGTGCAGTGAGGATCTTGTATCGGTAGGAACTATTGGTCTTGTTAAGGCTGTGGATTCCTTTAACCCGACAAACGGAGCACGATTCGCAACCTACGGCGCAAAGTGCATACAAAATGAGATACTGATGTATTTTCGCTCACAAAAAAAGCTTGCCGGCGAGGTATCAATAAACGATACCATTGATTTTGACCGAGAGGGAAATCCACTTACCTACATAGACGTTATAAGCAGTGAGGAGAGCATAAGTGAAGAGGTAGACAGAAAACTGCGATCTGCGCAGGCTCTGCGCTACGTGGAAAATCTTCTTCACGGAAGGGAAAAGAAGATAATTGTTTTGCGATTCGGTCTTTCGGGAGGTGAGCCTCTTACTCAAAGAGAGGTTGCAGCTCTTCTCGGGATATCCCGTTCATACGTGAGCAGGATAGAGAAAAGCGCGCTCGAAAAATTAAGAGCAGCATTTGGGGAATAGCAGAGTCGGAAAAGGGAGAATTATGATAGATAATGACAGGAAATCTTCGACAGCTTATTACAATGTATGATATTGTTAGATATAGAAAATATTGGAAAAGAAGCAAAAATTAGTAAAAGTTTGGGGAGGGAAATTAGTCTTTCCCCTTAAATTTTGGTAATTTTGAGAAAAAAACTGAAAAAATTTTTAAACAAATTTGCTCAAAACTATTGCATTTTGAATGAGAATGTACTATAATAAACACATAAGTGGTGCAAAATGTTGAATTTTTCTCAAAAATGTCGGATTTTTGCACCAAAAACAAACAAAAACATTAAAACGAAAAGGAGGTGCGGATATGTCTCTCTGCGGTGAATTCAGACATGCGCTTGATGCGAAAAACAGACTTTTTATACCTGCAAAGCACAGAGAAGTGTTTGGCGAGAGCGTAATGATAGTCCGCGACCTCGAAAATAAATGTCTCCTTGTATATTCAAAGGATGAGTGGGAAAATTATCGTGCCACGGTGCTTTCAAAGATACCCGCATCACAACGTCACGACGTTAACCGATTCCTTTACCGCAATTCTCTTGAGTCGGGATACGATTCGCAGGGAAGAGTCCTGCTTACTCCCGAGCTTTGCCGTCACGCAGAGCTTGAGAGAGGAACTACCGTTATCGTAGGCTGCGGAGATTATTCCGAGATTTGGACAGAAGAAAACTATCAGGCTAAGATAAGCGAAGAGAATGCAGAAGATATAGTAGCTCTTCTGAAGCAGTACGACACATGAGCGAGATGGAGAAGGGCGGCATAGTCTTCAATCACCGCTCGGTGCTTCTTGACGAATGCATAGAAGGCCTTGCGATAAAGCCCAACGGAATATACGTTGACGGCACTGCAGGCGGAGGAGGACATTCCTATCACATAGCGGCGGCGCTCGGTGAGGGCGGAAGGCTCATAGCTATCGACAGAGATGCGGCGGCAATAGAGGCAGCGGGCAAAAGACTTGCTCCGTTTGCTGACAGAGTTACTCTTGTAAGAAGAAATTTTTCCGAGGTCAGCGAGGTTTGTGCCGAGCTTGGGATAGATAAAATAGACGGAATACTGATGGACCTTGGGGTTTCCTCTTATCAGCTCGATACTCCGGAAAGAGGATTTTCCTATAATGCCGACGCACCGCTCGATATGAGAATGGACGACAGAAATCCTCTCGATGCCTACGCTGTGGTCAACAGCTATTCCGAGGAAAAGCTAAGAGAGATAATATACGGCTACGGCGAGGAGCGATTCGGCGGAAGGATAGCCGCAGAGATCGTAAAAGCCAGAGCGGCAAAACCGATAGAAACTACCGGCGAGCTCGTTGACATCATAAAGCGGGCAATGCCTTCGGTGGCAAAGCAGGGGGGACATCATCCCGCAAAAAGAACCTTCCAGGCGATAAGGATAGAGGTCAACGGAGAGCTTGATGCTATTACCCCTGCTATAAAGAGTGCCACAGAGCTGCTCAGAAGCGGCGGAAGAATCGCAATAATCACCTTTCACTCTCTTGAAGACAGGATAGTGAAGCAGAGCTTTGCATCTCTTGCCGAGGGATGCACTTGTCCAAAGCACTTTCCCGTATGTGTATGCGGAAACAAAGCTAAAGTTAAGATAATTACGAGAAAGCCTGTGCTTCCAAGTGAAGCAGAGCTTTCCGAAAACCCACGGTCGAGAAGCGCAAAGCTTCGAGTGGCTGAAAAAATATAAAATTTACGGAGGAACAACATGTATTACCGCGGCGTGCAATACCAGAATAATAATCAAAATGATGCTTTTGAATATCTTAGCAGAAAATTTGCCGATCGCGGTCTTGCAAGACAGGCAAGAGCCTCTGCCGACAGCTACGGGGCAGAGATCATGTACGCATCGAGAGGATCAAACAGCGCTCCTCTCACACTTGGTGAATTTGAGCAGAATTACAGAAGCCGTTCCTTCTACGGAGCAGGCGTTATAGCAAACACACAGCGTGCAGCGAACCAGAGCACACCGCAGACGCAGAGCAGAAGACCTGCTACAAAGCCGTCTCAGCCCCCAAGGCCCTCTGCAACTGCCACACAGCAGAGAAGAGCAGAACAGACGAGAGCGAAGACTCCCGTGCTCAGAAACGAAGCTTCATTCGTAGCTCCTGTGCGCAGAGCTGTAAAGAAAAATGAAGAAAAGAAGCCTGCGGCAATATCGACACTTGCACGCAATTTCCGTCATCTCCCCGTGAGCGCAATGCTTACCGTGGTAATATGCGCAGTATCTCTTATGTTTATCGTCGGAAGCTCGGTGCTTCTCAGTGATGCATCAAATGATTACGTGGATATGCAGAACGAGATATCTACACTTGCTAAAGAGGAAAGAGAACTTCTTATCGCCCTTGAGGTGAAGAACGACCTTCGTACCATAGAGGACATAGCGGTAAACAAGCTCGGCATGGTCAAGAAAGACCTTGTTACAAGACAATACATAAGCCTCGGGGACGAGGATATGATAGAGACCTTTGAAGATGAGAAGACAAACGTTGGTCTTTCCACTCTTCTCAGTGCTATCAGCGGTGGAAAATAAATAGACGTATTCTAAAGGCTGCGTCCGCTCGCATATTTCGGGCGGACGCACAATAGGATATAGGGAGAGATTTGAAATAAAACTTTGAGAGGGGGAAGTGATATGAAGCAGAAGTCGGTAAGCACGAATCTTTACGGGCGTTCTTACCTCATCCTTGGCTTCATAGTACTTGCTTTCATATACCTGACATTCAGAGTTTTCGCTCTCCAGACAAAGGACTACGAGAGATACCAAAAGGAAGTTATCTCGCAGATGACCACCGAATCAGTCATACCCGCCGACAGAGGCGATATATATGATACGAACGGTGTACTGCTTGCGACTGACGTTACGGTATACCGTGTTTTTATTTCTCCTAAGGATATTCAGAATACCATGAAGGGCTCAAAGGACTCTGACGGAGACGTGATAAAGGAGCCCAGACCCGGAATAGACGTCCTTATTGCGAATAATCTCTCCGAGATCTTAGATGCAGATTATAATTCTATAATAGAAAAGTCCAAAAAGGTCGGAAGACTTGACGAGACGATAGCGAAGAACGTTGAAAACGATAAGGCACAGCTTGTAAGACAGTTTATTGCAGAAAACGACCTTTATAATGAGATACACCTTGAGGCTACCTCGAAGCGCTATTACTGTTATGACAGCCTTGCATCGAGTGTTCTGGGTTTTACAGGATCGGAAAATAATGGCCTTTACGGTCTTGAATACAGCTATGAAAAAGAGCTTTCGGGAACGAACGGAATATACATAACCGCAAGAGATTCCTACGGCAATGAAATGCCTACCGAATATGAAAACTATATCGAGGCAAAGGATGGCTACAATATAACCACAACTCTCGATATGTTTATACAGTACGAGCTTGAAAATCAGCTCCGTGCAACGCTTGCCGATAACGGTGCAAGCGAAAGAGTCTGCGGAATAGTTATGGATGTAAAAAACGGTGGAATACTTGGAATGTCAACTATCCCCGATTTCAACTGTAACGATCCTTGGGCACTTGACGAATACTTCCTTGAACAGCTTGCCTCTCTGAAGCTTGAAGAGGGAAGCGAGGAGTACAATGCTGAAAAAGTAAAACTTCTTCAGACCTCCTGGTCAAATAAAGCAATAACCAGCACCTACATGCCGGGTTCTACCTTTAAGGTAATAACAACGGCAATGTGCCTTGAAGAAAAGGTTGTCTCCGTTGGGGAAAACTTTTTCTGCACCGGAGCATATTTCGTTCCGGGATACAGCAAACCGATTCACTGCCATAAGACAACGGGACATGGCTCCGAGACCTTTGCAAGAGCTCTTCAGCAGTCCTGCAACCCCGTTCTTATGACGATAGCACTAAGACTTGGCTCCGCTAAATTCTACGATTATTTTAATGCCTTCGGGCTTATGGAAAAAACAAATATTGACCTCTCTGGTGAAGGAAATTCTATTTTCCACGAGGTCAAGAATTTTAATCAGGTCGAGCTTGCGACCGCAGCGTTTGGTCAGAACTTTACTGTTACTCCAATTCAGCAGATACGTGCAATAGCTGCCGTTGCGAACGGAGGATACCTCGTAACACCTCATCTTGTTAAGGAAATGACCGATTCCGAAGGTAATGTAGTATTCTCCTATAACGATAGCTCAAGCACAAGACAAGTGGTAAGCACCGAGGTGTGCGATACTATCACTCAGATACTAGAAGAAGGCGTTTCGGGCGACGGCGGTGCAAAAAATGCGTATGTTGCCGGATACAGAATCGCTGCAAAGACGGGTACGACCGAGAAAAAGGATAAAAAGCTTCCCGACGGAAGCACTCCATTCAGAGTTGGCTCGTGTGTGGCATACGCACCCGCAGATGACCCTCAGGTTGCAGTCCTTATAATGGTCGATGAGCCGAATAAAGGCTCTGTATACGGAAGTATCGTTGCAGCTCCTTACGTTGCAAACGTTATGTCTTCTATTCTTCCTTATCTTGGAATAGAAGCGGTATATACTGAAAAAGAGCTCGAAAATCTTACGAAAACTCTCCCCAATTACGTTGGTTGGAGCGTGGCTGATGCAAAGCAGAGTATGGGCTATCTCGGAATCGACTATGAGGTCGTCGGAGAGGGAAATAAGATAGTAAAAATGGCACCTACGGGCGGTAGCGGAGTCCGCAAGGACGGAAAGGTATACCTTTACGCAGGTGAGCTTGAAAACAGCGACAACGTAAAAGTTCCCGACGTTATGGGTAAATCCGCAACTATCGCAAACCATATGATTATAAACAGTAAGCTCAATATAAACATTACAGGAACTACAAACTATGAAACCGGCGCAGGAGCCGTGGTAGTATCCCAGTCACCTGCCGCAGGTGAGGTCGTTCCGAAGGGAACTCTCGTAACTGTTGAGTTCAGATATCTTGACGGAACCGACTGATAAAACGTAAAAACAGCCGATTTTACCGAAAATCAGCACAAAAAAGCCTCAAATTAGATGGAAGTGAAAATAGTTATTCAAAAACCATCAAAATTAGAGGTGAAAACACTTGAAACTTATCGAACTAATTTCAGATATACCCGTCAAACAACACGGTGTAGATGCCCAAAGCAACGACATGTTTGACGAGCTTGAAATAACCGATATAACCTCGGATTCCCGAATCGTAAAAAAGGGAAGTCTCTTTGTTTGCATAAAGGGAACCAAGGTCGACGGACACAAATTTATAAAAGATGCCGTGGAAAACGGTGCCGTAGCAGTACTTGCCGAGAATGGGGCAGATATTGATACCTCTCTCTTTGAGAGCAAAGACAGTCCTGTCCTTCTCTTAACGGATAATACCCGACACGCACTCTCCTTTGTGTGGAATGCATGGTACGGTCATCCGTCAAAGAACATGAAACTCGTCGCTGTGACGGGAACTAACGGGAAAACAAGCGTGACCTTTATGCTCCGTGCTATTTTTAGTGCGGCGCTCATAAAAACGGGACTTATAGGAACCGTAGTCTGCTACTCGGGGGATAAAAGACTATCTATCCGCTCCGAGGACGAAAACGCCAATATGACCACTCCCGACCCAAAAGAGCTTTACCATATCCTCTCGGTGATGGAGGCAGACGGCGTTGAGCTTGTACTTCTTGAGGCTACCTCCCACGCACTGGCGCTCGATAAGCTTGCTCCGCTTCATTTTGCGGCGGCGGTCTTTACCAATCTTACTCCCGACCATCTTGATTTTCACGTCACGATGGAAAATTACCTTGAGGCAAAGAAAAAGCTCTTTAAGATGGCCGATATCGCCATTATAAACGGCGACGACGCATATGCAAACGGTATTGCGGATGCCGCGGAAAAAGGCGGATGCAAAAACATAAGACTTTGCACCCGTGACGACGGCAGAAGAGCTGACTACTCCGCCGCAAGCATTTCGCATCTCGGCGCTGACGGCATTGAGTATCTTCTCAGTTCCGTGTGCTCGGTCTTCAAAATAAAAAGCCCTATACCCGGGCGATTCACCGTAATAAACACACTTGAGGCGGCGGCTTGTGCACTTGAAATGGGAATAGATTCCCGAACTGTGCAGGACGCACTCAGACATATGGGAGGAATCGACGGTCGGTTTGAGAGAGTAAAGCTCTGTACAGGAGCAGATTTTGCAGTCTTTATAGACTATGCTCACACCCCTGACGCACTTAAAAATCTCCTGCTTACCGCCCGTGATTTCAGACGGAGCGGGCAGAGAATAGTTCTTCTTTTCGGGTGCGGTGGCGACAGAGACAGAAGCAAGCGTGCAGTTATGGGCGAGATAGCATCATCGCTTGCCGACTTCGTTGTGGTCACGTCCGACAACAGCCGAAGCGAGCTTCCCCGAGACATAATATCCGACATCATGGTCGGTTTTGATTTTACGCGCGCGCACGCGGTTATGATAGAGAGTCGCGCGGAGGCTATTGATTACGTTATTAAGAATGCGCTGACGGGAGATATCATACTTCTGGCAGGCAAGGGACACGAGGAATACGAGATAGACAGAAGCGGCAAGCATCCCTTCAGCGAGAGGAATATTGCAAAAGAATCGGCGAAAAAATATTACTACTATCGCTGAGAGCTTCGAAAGGAATTTTAAGTATGAAAACGAGATTTGCCGGCGGAATGCCAACTATAAAAGAAATAAGCGAAATGTGCTCCGGTAGGCTTATCTGCCTTGGTACGGCTGAAGATGCTACTGTGGCATCCATTTGTACCGACTCAAGAGAAGCGGATGCAGAGACTCTTTTTTGCGCCATAGTCGGTGAAAATACCGATGGGCACAACTATATTGTGAGTACGATAAAGAAGGGATGTCCCTTTGTGCTTGCAAGCGTGATGCCCGATATGAGCGGCATAGAGGGTTGTTCGTACGCTATCGTACTTGTAGAGGATACTGTTGCAGCTCTCGGAGACATTGCAAGAGAATATAAAAAGCGTTATAAGTGCGTCACAGTAGGCGTTACCGGAAGCGTTGGAAAGACCACGACGAAGGAATTTATTGCGACAGTTCTTTCCGAGCGCTTTAAGACCTTTAAGACCGAGGGAAATCACAACAGCGTTATCGGTATGCCTCTCTCGGTAATAGAGATAGAGCCCGATACCGGTGCAGCTGTGCTTGAGATGGGCATGAGCGGTTTTGGCGAGATATCCTCAATGACAAAAGCCACAAGGCCCGATATTGCGGTAATAACCACCGTTGGCACCTCTCATATGGAGCAGCTTGGCTCAAGAGAGAACATCTGCCGTGCAAAAATGGAGATAGCGGAAGGCCTTGATAAGGACGGTCTTCTTATCCTCAACGGTGACGAGCCTCTGCTTGTCAGTGCCGATAAGGGCGGTCGCAGAGTTCTTTACGTTGGCATCGAAAACAGAGACGCTGATCTTCGTGCACTCAACATCAGAAGTGAGCTTACGGGAACTACCTTTGACCTTCTCATGGGTGGAAGAATATATACCGATATCGAGATCTCGGTTATGGGACAACACAACGTTTACGCCGCTCTTTTTGCTTTTTCCGTCGGAAAGAGATGCGGTATGGATATCGAGGAGATAAGAAGAGGTCTTCTTAACTACAAAAGCGTTGGAATGCGTCAGAATATATACGAGCTTGGCGGCATAACCCTTATCGAGGACTGCTACAATGCAAGTCCCGAGTCGATGCGTGCGGCAATAGACCTGCTCGGTGCTCTCGCAGAACAGAAAAACGGAGCAAGAAGTGTGGCATTGCTCGGAGATATGCTTGAGCTTGGCGAAAATTCACCCACACTTCATCGCAGCGTAGGCTCTTATCTTGCAAGTAGCGGCTGCGGGGTGCTTTTCACCTACGGTGAGAGAGCCGAGGATATTGCACTTGCGGCTATTAAGGGCGGAATGAGCCCCGAGAACGTATACGTTAACCCAAGGGCAGGCACGCCTGAGGTAACGGGAGAAATGATGCTCCACGCTCTCAGAGCAGGCGACGTTCTCCTTGTAAAAGCAAGTCGCTCTGTAGCGGCTGAAAAGGTCATTGAATATCTAAAAGAAAATATAGACAAATTAGCAAAGTGAAAGGCTTGACCCGATGAAAACAGACATATTAAACGTTATTTTACCTGCGGCACTCATATTTCTTGCAACAGTTCTGCTTTCACGCAAGATAATTCCGATACTGCGAAGTCATAAGGTAGGACAGAAGATACTCGATATAGGCCCGAGATGGCACAAATCAAAAGAGGGCACCCCCACGATGGGAGGCATATGCTTTATCCTCTCGATCCTTCTCGTAATGACGGGTATTTTCGTATATTTTGGAGTAGAGGGTAGGGCAAAGGAGCTTATTCCTCTTGCACTTACGCTCGGACTTGCTACGGCAAACGGTATGATAGGCTTTATTGACGATTATACCAAGCTTGTTAAAAAGCAGAACGAGGGACTTCTTGCTTATCAGAAATTCCTTTTTCAGGTAGTGGCGGCGGTTATATATATCCTGGTCCTTCATAAGACGGGATATCTCAGCACAGTTCTCTACATACCTTATTTCGGTGTGGAATGGGACATGGGCATACTTTATTACCTTTTCGCACTCATACTGATAACGGGTATAGTCAATAGCGTCAATCTTACCGACGGTATCGACGGTCTTGCAAGTCTTAACAGCTTCTGTGTCGGACTTTTCCTTTGTGCAGTTTCGTTAGTTTCGAAAAATCTGTCACTTGGACTTATCTCCTCATGCCTTATCGGTGCGACTCTCGGTTTTCTGGTCTACAATTTCTATCCCGCACGTGTATTTATGGGAGATACGGGTTCTCTCTTCCTTGGCGGAATGATAGTGGGATCTGCTTTCGTTATGAACAATCCTCTCCTCGTTCTCGTGTTCGGACTTGTCTTCGTGCTTGAAACTTTCTCGGTAATGCTTCAGGTCGGTTACTTTAAGCTGACGCATAAGCGAATATTCAAAATGGCACCTGTGCATCACCATTTTGAGCAATGCGGCTGGAGCGAGATAAAAATAGTATGCGTATTCTCACTGTTTACCCTTATTTTTTGCGTTATAGCTTGGTTTGGAGTGAGATTCTAAGATAAAATGATTTGGAGGTGACGGAATGAACGATCATAACAACGAAGATTATTTTGTAAAACGCTCCGTCCCTCAGTTTAAGGACACTACAGAGAAAACGGGCACTGAACGCATTTCCTCGGATCGCAAAAAAACAAAGGCGGCAGATAATCTTCCCGAAAAATCGGAGGGTGTTGCGTCGGGAGCCGAAAGCAATACAGACAGGTTCAAATTCCTTAAGATACCGTCTTCCTACAAAACGGGAAACGTGGATATGGTCTTTCTCGTTATCCTTGCACTTCTGCTTGCTATTGGTATCGTAATGAGCTTCAGCGCAAGCTATGCATATGCGGCAAAAAAATACGGAGACAGCTATTATTTTGTGGTAAGGCAGTTGCTTTTCACCGTTCTCGGAGTTATAGCTATACTTATGGTAACTCTGTTTCCACTAAAGACCTACAAGATAGTCACGTATATCGTTTTTGGTGTTGCGATAATCCTGCTTCTTCTCGTTCTTGTAGCGGGATCGGAGCGAGGCGGCGCAAAGCGCTGGCTTGAAATTCCGGGACTTGGCTCATTCCAACCCTCGGAGCTTGCAAAAACGGCGCTTGTTATGATGTTAGCTATGTATATGTCGAGGTTTGGCGACGAGGTACAGGCACCGGGATTCAAAAAATCCTTTCTATACGGAATGGTCTATCCGGCACTCTTTATAGGACTTATCGGCGGACTTGTCGTTCTTGAAAAGCACTTCTCGGGACTTATAATCATCTGCTGTATCGGTCTTTCTGTAATGGTTCTTGGCGGAACAAAGCTCAAATACATAATCCCGATAGGACTTGTTGCAGCCGCGGGAATTGCGGCTCTTATACTCTTTACCGACTACTCGAGCACAAGAATCGAGGTATGGCGCGACCCCTGGTCTAACCCACAGGGAAGCGGTTGGCAGACTATACAGGGCCTTTATGCTATAGCATCGGGAGGAATTTTCGGTGTAGGCCTTGGAAACAGCC
>SVUB01000062.1 GCA_015063495.1 Oscillospiraceae bacterium | reverse complement strand
TTTAAGCGGCTTTCTTCTTATTAGCTCAATAAAGAGGAATATAAGTCTGCCGCCGTCAAGTGCCGGAAAAGGAAGAAGATTCATTACGCCGAGGTTCATCGTAATAACAACTACTACGTATAAAAGACTTGCTCCTCCTGCCGATGCCGCCTCGCCTATGGTGCTCGTTACACCAACAGGGCCTGATACCGCTTCAATTCCATATTTACCGCTGAAAAGGTCGATAACAGAATCCCATATCATAGTAACGGTGGAAACAGATCGGTAAAAAGCATGCTTTAAGAGATTTGGAAACGTAGATTCTTCAGAATATACAAGGAAATCCACTGTGCCGAAAGTATATCCTGCCTCGGTCTCACCCTGGAACAAAACGTCCTCAAGTACAAGCCTTTCTCCGTCTCTTATAACCGTAAGGTCAAGAGGCTTTGCACCCTTATGCATTATTTCATAAACAAGCTCGTTTCCTGTATGAATGCTCTTCCCCTCTACTGCGACAACTGTATCGCCAACAGAAAGTCCCGACTGCATGCTTACAGCATTCTCTCTGAATTCGGCTATAGTATTCGATGCAAGAGATTTCGTAGCAAAAACAAGGATAAACATTATGATTATACCGAGCAGAAGATTCATAGCCGCTCCTGCCACGGTAATTATCATTCTCTTCCAGACCGCTTTATTATTAAAAGCGTTAACGTCGTCCGACGCCTCGTCCTCTCCGACCATGCTGACGTATCCGCCAATGGGGAGTGCACGCAAGGAATAAGCCGTTCCGCTTTTCTTTGATACCTTTTTTATTATCTTCGGGCCCATTCCGATAGAAAATTCTTTTATCGTAACGCCAAAAATACGGGCACACATAAAATGCCCAAGCTCGTGGATGAATATAAGGCATCCAAAAACGAGCAAGGCAAGAGGTATATACCAAAATCCTATTTTGATCACTTCCTATTCATAGCGTTAACAATGTTAAGTGCCTTTTCTCTCGCTTCTCTGTCAGAAGCAAGTATGCCCTCAAGATTGTGTTCACTCTCTCTTGCAGAAAGTGATGACACAGTCTCGGAAACACAGTCAAAAATATCTGTAAATCCTATCTTCTCCGAGAGGAATGCGGAAACCGCCACCTCATTTGCGGCATTAAGCACCGCAGGCATAGCACCGCCTCTATCAAGAGTATCAAGTGCGAGACGAAGAAGCACAAAGGTATCCATATCGGGCTTCCCAAAGCTTATCTGCGATAGCTTTGTAAAATCAAGCTCATCAATTACCGCTTCTCTTCTTTCGGGGGCAGAGAGCGCATACTGAACGCAAAGTCTCATATCGGGAACACTTAACTGTGCAATAATACTATTATCAATATATTCCACCATTGAATGTATTATACTCTCACGCTGAACTACAACGTCTATCTTATCGGCAGAAACCCCGAAAAGATGTGCTGCCTCGATAACCTCAAAGCCTTTATTCATAAGCGTTGCGCTATCAATGGTTATTTTTGCTCCCATACTCCAGGTCGGGTGAGCTAAAGCGTCTGCGGGAGAAATAGCCGAAAGTTCTTCCCTCTTTTTCCCGTAAAAAGGGCCGCCCGATGCGGTGAGGATCAGTTTTTTTACATCCTCACGTCTTCCTGCAGACAGGCACTGGTAGATAGCACAGTGCTCGCTGTCAACGGGAAGAATCTCTACCCCTTTCTCCTTTGCGAGACCCATTACTATCTCACCTGCGACTACAAGAGACTCCTTATTCGCAAGAGCAAGTCTTTTTCCGCTCTGGAGAGCCGAGATAGTGGGCAAAAGTCCCGCTTCTCCTATAATCGAGTTGAGAGCAACGTCTGCGTCGCTCTCAAGGATCATCTCATTTATTCCGTCAGCTCCGCTATAGACCTTTGCACCGGTATCTGCAAGCTTTATTTTAAGCTCTGCCGCCGCACTCTCGTCTGCCATAGCACACGCAGGGCAACCAAAGAATCTTACCTGCTCTTCAATCTGCCTCACGTCTCTGTTAGCGCTGACACCGAGGACTTTATGCCCCTCTTTTTTTGCAACGTCAAGTGCTTGTGTGCCAACCGAGCCGGTTGAACCAAGCACTAAAAGCGAACGTTTGTTATCTGTCATATCAAACCTCAAACTATGTTGTATGAATAAACAAGCACCATAAGCACCGATGACACCGCAAGCACGGAATCAAAGCGGTCAAGAACCCCGCCGTGCCCCGGGAAAAGTGAGCCATAATCCTTTACACCGTACTCACGCTTGATAAGTGAAGCAGAAAGGTCTCCTATTTGCGAAACTATAGAAATTATCACTCCAAACACCGCAAGTGCTATTATATTAAGCTCCACCTCGAACACATTTGAGACAACAAGTCCGTAAATAACGTACCCAAGTGAGCAGAAAACTATTCCGCCTATACTTCCCTCAACGGTCTTCTTTGGAGAAACGTCGGGAATAAGCTTATGCTTACCAAACGCCATTCCGCAGAAATAAGCAAAAATATCTGTTATCCAAGCGCCAAGGAATGCAAGAAGAAAAATATATGCCCCTGCATCCTTATAGTCACGCAAAAATATTACAGAACAAAATCCTATGCAGATATAAAGGCATATCGAAAAAGCCGTTGCGATAGATTCTGTCCTTATCTTTCCGTGAGAGAATACCGCCACCGCAAGCAGATAAAGTATATATACCACCTGCACGAATATCATTGCCTTTATCCATACAAAGGAGCTGCTGCCAAGTCTTGCAAGAACAGGCATCGAAGCGGCGATAATATACTGCGGAATTGCTATAAGCAGATTTTTATGCACTCCTATGCAACGAAGGAGCTCAAAGCAACCAACGACTGACAGTATAGACATCGCTCCGACCAAAAGATATGTATCCGAATACCACAGCACGGGAATCATCAATGCAGTTCCCACAAGTGCGGTTATAATTCTCTTTAACATAATAGAAACCTTTCTTTTCTCGGTAAAATACTTACACCTTACCGTATCTTCTTTTTCTACTGTAAAACTCACGCACTATCTCGTCGATATTATCAGTCGTAAGATCGGGCCAGAGCACATCTGTAAAATAAAATTCTGAATACTGTGCCTGCCAAAGCAGAAAATTCGACAACCTTATATCTCCCCCCGTCCTTACGATGAGGTCAGGATCGGGACAATGAGCCGTATAAAGAGCATCGGATACATCCTTTTCGGTTATCTCCTTTTTGCCCTCACGGGCCAGAGCGTTGAATGCGTGAACTATCTCTGCTCTTGAGCCGTAATTTATCGCCACGTTGAGAAGAAGAGAGTTATCCTTTGATATTTCTTCAACGCGAGCTATCTTTTCACGAAGCTCGGGCGTAAAAACGCTCATATCCCCAAGGAATTTATACTTTATACCGTGTATCTTCATCTCTTCCTCGCAGGTATCGAGATACTGCGAAAGAAGATTCATTATGGTATCAACTTCGTTTTTCGGTCTGCCCCAGTTTTCGGTAGAAAAAGCATATACGGTGACGGCTTTTATACCTATCTTTCCGCAATATTTGACTATTTTCTTGAAATTCTCGGCACCATACTTATGTCCGACTGTCCTTGGCAGCATCCTCTTTGTCGCCCAGCGGCCGTTGCCGTCCATTATGAACGCAATATGCCCAAGGCGCTCGTCTACCATAACAGTATTATTATCAGCCATAGATATCTCCTTTTACAATAAGAACGGAGCGGGTCTCCCCACCCCGTTAATATATCAAAATCAG
This sequence comes from Oscillospiraceae bacterium, assembly GCA_015063495.1. GTDB lineage: Bacteria > Bacillota > Clostridia > Oscillospirales > CAG-272 > SIG710. The sequence continues at coordinate 4,780 of SVUB01000062.1, read as the reverse complement.
ATCGCCATGATCTCCTTTTCCTTTGCGGCAACTACGCCGTCAATGGTCTTAACGAACTTATCTGTAAGATCCTGAACAGACTTCTCGGATGCCTTCTGCTCGTCCTCTGTCATATTGCCGTCCTTCTTCATGTTCTTGCATTCGTCATTTGCATCTCTGCGGATGTTACGGATAGCGACCTTAGTGTCCTCGCCCATCCTCTGTACCTGCTTTGTGAGCTCTTTACGGCGCTCTTCGGTAAGCTGGGGGAATACAAGGCGGATCGTCTGACCGTCATTTGAGGGGGTGATTCCAATATCACTTGTAAGAATAGCCTTCTCGATAGCCTTAAGAGTAGATGCGTCATAAGGCTTTATTGTGAGAGTTCTGGCATCTGCCACTCTGATATCTGCCATAGAGGCAAGAGGTGTGGGAGAACCGTAATATTCGAAGGAAACACGGTCAAGAACTCTTGCGTTTGCCTGGCTCGCTCTGATAGAGGAGAGGTTATACTCAAGAGAGTCGATGGATTTCTGCATCTTTGCTTCTATGTCTTTTACGTTGAGTTTCATAAGTGTGTCCTATACCTTTCTGTTTTTATGTATTATTTATGGATTACCGTTCCTATTTTCTCGCCCATTATAACCCTATGGATATTCTTAGGATCACTTAGAGCGAAGGCATAGAGCGTGATATCATTCTCCATGCAGAAGGTGGTTGCGGTCATATCGAGAGCCTTAAGCTCGTTTGCGAGTATCTCCTTGTAGGTTATCTCGTCAAGACGCTTTGCGGTAGGATCTTTTGCGGGGTCTGCCGTATAAACGCCGTCTATATTCTTTGCCATAAGCACAACGTCCGCTTCTATCTCCGCCGCACGCAGAACTGCAGCTGTGTCGGTAGAGAAGAAAGGTGCGCCGAGACCGCATCCGAAGATGACGACCTCTCCCTTTTCGAGATATGCAACCGCATCTCTTACCGTATAAGGCTCTGCAAACGTCTCCATAGGCACTGCCGTCATAACGTGAGCCTTAAGTCCCTTATGCTCGAAAGCATCCTGAAGCGCAAGAGAATTGATAGCGGTTGCGAGCATACCCATATGGTCTGCTCTTGCTCTGTTCATATCGTTTCCCTGTCTGCCTCGCCAGATATTACCTGCACCAACGATAATTCCGACCTGAATTCCATCGTCACAGCACTGCTTTATAACAGACGCCACCTCACCGAGAAAATCGTGATTGAGAATTCCGTCCGCACCTGCCGCAAGTGCCTCGCCCGAGAGCTTCAGAAGCACTCTTTTATATTCGGGTTTCATCTCTGCTTATAACCTCCATATATCTACTATTATATACCTTATAATATTTTACATTAAATATTCAAATTTGTAAATAGTTTTTTTGTAAATTCTTGATTTATACCATAATATTTTACAAAAAAAGAAACCCTCCGCTTATCAGGCGGAGGGTGGCTTGGATCAATCTGTATATATTCAGAGAATATAATACTTACTGATTTGCGTTCTTTCTTGCTTCGAAGCAAGCGCTGCAGTATACGGGTCTGTCGCTGGAGGGCTGGAAGTTGACTCTTGCTACTCCACCGCACTCAGCACAGGTTGTCTCGAATACTTCTCTGGGCGCTCTGCCGGCATTCTTTCTTGCATCGCGGCAAGCCTTGCAGCACTTGGGCTTATTTACAAAACCCTTTTCCTTATAGAACTGCTTTTCGCCTGCTGTGAAAACAAATTCGTTGCCACATTCCTTGCAGACCAGAGTTTCGTCCTCAAAGACTTCCTCTTCAACCACTACATTCTCTTCTTCGTACATTGCCTTTTACCTCACTTTGTGTGCTTATCCGCCTTTTGCGGATTGATTTTATTAAATCGAAAACCCGTCGGGCTCTCGTTTAACACAGTTTTAAGTTTGTTTCTTGCCCTGAAAATCGCATTGTCAACAGATTTTTCTGTTTTTCCGAGCCTGTCCGCAATTTCAAAAGAAGAGTATCCGTTCGCATAAAGCTTAAATACGTCATTTTCAAAATCAGAAAGGGTGCTTCTTATCAGTTCACTTAAATTCCCAACGTTCTCCCTGTCTATTATATGACTTGAAATATCGTCGGGATCAGCCATATCGAAGATTCCCTCAATTGGCAAAATTTCAATGTGCTTTTTTCTCGCAGAACGAAGCTTTGAAACAAGCGCATTTCCTATGCAGATCTTTGCGTAAAGGCCAAAGGACACCTTGCTCTGCTCCGTGTTATATGAAAGCGCCGCTCTTGAAAAAGCAATGAGTGCATATTGCCTTGCATCCTCTTTTTCAAGATATTGAGAAAGCCCTTCGTAACATCTTGAAACCATGCTCTCTATAAGTGGACGGTATATACCCACCAGCTTATCAAAAGCCGTTTCGTCTCCGCTTCGGTAGGCGTTTATGATCTTAGTTATATCTTCGGATGAAAATTGAATTATCTCATTCTTTTTGTCCGAATTCATAAACACCGCCAAATCCACATTCTACGAAATGTTAACACTTTACTTAATATTATACCATTATTTTCAACAATGTCAATAGTTTTTTATCAATTATTTATCGTTATTTTCGACAAAAATGAATATTTTTCAAAAAAATACAGTATTTTTTGTCAGAATTTTACAGTTTTACCCTTAAAAGTCAAACAGATAGTTTACCTGTCCCGCAAGGAGAGCGTTAACGCCTCTGAAAATGACCTCAGGGCGGTCACGGAAGGTCTCTTTCATCCTCTCAACTCTCTCCTCTGTATCTACAACAAGAGACGTCGAATAAATGACCACACCCTTTTCGGTAAGCGAGCATTCTATCCTATATCTGCCGTCCTCTATTCTCTCCGATGAGCATCTTGAGGTGATGTTTCTGCGCTTAAAATCAAGATATCTGAGCGCATATCTTAAGCTCTCATCAAGAATAGACGGAAGAATATCACTCTTAAGCTCTCTTGCTACCACTCTTCCCCTCTCGGAAATATGGTAATACTTGTCTCCATTCTCCTCGGTTACAATAACAAGTCCGTCATCTACCATCTGATGGAAGCACTCGGCAAAATCAAGGTAGATTATATAGTCGGTCTGCATAACGATATCATTTATCGTTACAAAATCAAGCGGGTAGTTTATATTTTCCATGAGATACAGCACAAAAATCTTAACGTTTCGGCGGTCTCCGATAGGTGAACTCATTATATGCGCCTCCTTTAGCGTTTTTCCACAAATATATTTTACCACAAAAATAATATTTTTCAAGATATTTTGCAAGTTTATCTTTACAAAAGGTATCTTTTTGTGGTATTATATACCTATATCTAAAAATTTTGGGAGAAAAAGATGATTAACGTAGCTATTCTCGGCTTTGGCGTTGTAGGAAGCGGCACTGCCGAGGTTATCGAAAAAAACAAGGACGTAATTAAAGAAAAAACAGGTGCAGAGCTTTGCATAAAGCACATTCTCGATCTGCGTGATTTTCCGGGAAGCCCTTTTGAAAAGCTTATAACGCACGATTTTAACGATATAATAAATGACGGTGAGGTAGATATAGTCGTTGAGGCTATGGGCGGAGCTCACCCCGCATACGATTTTTCAAAAGCGGCTCTTGAGGCAGGTAAGCACGTTGTAACCTCGAACAAGCTCGTTGTTGCACAGTTTGGAACTGAACTTCTTGAAACTGCCGAGAAGAACGGAGTAAGATACCTCTTTGAAGCGAGTGTTGGCGGAGGCATACCGATAATCAAGCCTATGATGAGCGACCTCGCACAGAATCGCATTGATTCTGTATCGGGTATACTTAACGGTACTACAAATTATATACTTACACAGATGTCCGAAAACGGTGCGGAATTTTCAGATGCACTTAAAGAAGCGCAGGCAAAGGGATATGCAGAAGCCGACCCCACGTCTGATATCGAGGGACACGATGCGGCAAGAAAAATAGTTATTCTTGCGGCTCTTGCTTACGGTAAGCTTATCTCTCCCGATGCTATCTACTGCGAGGGAATTACAAAGATAGATTCAAAGGACGTAGCTCTTGCCGAAAAGCTTGGCGGTCATTCGATAAAGCTTATCGGTCACGCCGAAAAGGCAGGAGACAAGATACTTGCATTCGTTGCCCCGAGACTTATTCCGGCAGCTAATCCTCTACATGACGTTTCCGACGTCTTTAACGGCATTCTCGTAAGCTGTGATATGCTTGGCGACGCTATGTTCTACGGCAGAGGTGCGGGTAAGCTCCCCACGGCAAGTGCGGTAGTATCCGACGTTATAGATATTGCTGTCAAGAGCGAAATGAAGGCTGCTTCTGCAAAATGGGAGGATGCTTCGGATAGTGATATCGCTCCTCTTGCAGACTACGTATGTGCTCATTACTTCAGAATCTCGGGTTGCGAGAAATGTATGGCAAAGGTATTTGAGAGCGTAGAGCGCTCTGTTACCGAGAATGGTGAGACAGCATTTATAACAAAGCCTATAAGTGAGGCGGAAGCCGTCGCAAAGGAAAAAGCGTTTGCCGAAAACGGAACCAAGGTTCTTGCAAGAATAAGAGTTCTTTAATAAAGACATAGGAAAAGGCTGCGGGTATATCGCAGCCTTTCGTTTAAGGGTATTTATTATGAAATTTTCATCCTTTTTACATTTTGCCGGGTTTGGCGTAAAAACAGTTCTTTTTAAGAAAAAAGACCCAATTCTCGGTACTGTTATCGTGACCGATAAGTGTAATCTGCATTGCAAGCACTGTTCGGTAAACAATATCACTGCAGTAATTCATCCTTACACGCAGGTAAAGGC
>SVUB01000061.1 GCA_015063495.1 Oscillospiraceae bacterium | reverse complement strand
AAGAAGAAAGTATTTACGAGACTGCCGGAGTTTCGAGCGAAGACATTCTGCGTGAAATAAAAAAAGCGTGTATCTGATGATACACGCTTTTTCTTTACATAATGCCTTTAAGAAATATCTGAATACCTATTATTATAAGTATCACTCCGCCAAGTATGGAGGCTTTGCCCGCGAGGTGAGTTCCGAATTTTTTGCCTATTGCAATTCCGCCAAGACAGATAAGGAACGTGACGGCTCCTATTATGAATGCCGAGAGAAGAGCCTTTGGCAGATTGTAATCAGAGATAGTAAAGCCTACCGAGAGAGCATCTATCGAGGTTGCAACTCCTTGAATAAGCAGAGCGCCGAGTGTAAGTGCCGCAGACTCTGAATTCTCATCCGAAGCCTTGATTCCGTCAATAAGCATCTTTCCACCTATATAAAGAAGCAGCACCAGAGCTATCCATGGTATGAATTTCTTAAATGAATTGAAGTGCTCGACAACGGTATGAACGCATACCCATCCGATAAGCGGCATAAGCGCCTGAAAAAAGGCAAAAATGCCTGCAATACCGAGCATTTTTTTTGCTCTCATCTTAGGCTCGCCGAGTCCGTTTGCAAGAGAGACCGAAAACGCGTCCATAGCAAGCCCGGCACCGAAGCCTATACTGTTTATAAAGAATGATACACCGAGATTCACGTAAGCACCTCGCAAATTTTATTAACCTATATATGTTATCATATTCCTTTATTTTTGTCAATATTTTATTGACAAAACAACGCTTAAGGGGTATACTTAACAGGATAAAGCTTCTATTTTTCGGAGGAAAAATGAAACAGTTTAACATAACGGGGATGAGCTGTGCGGCGTGCTCTGCGAGGGTGGAAAAGGCAGTTTCTGCGCTTCAGGGAGTTAGGAGCTGCTCGGTCAGCCTGCTTACGAATTCCATGGGCGTTGAGGGCAACGCAACAGATGATGATATAATAAAAGCTGTCGAGGCGGCAGGATACGGTGCCTCACCTAAAGGCGAGAGAAAGGAAAAAAGTGAAGCGGTTTCGGATAAAGAAACTCCTGCACTTATAAGAAGACTCGTATCTTCTGTCGTTTTACTTCTCGTTCTTATGTATTTTTCGATGGGACACATAATGTGGGGCTTTCCTTTGCCGTCCGTTCTTTCGGAGAACGCTATGGCGCAGGCTCTTATCCAGCTCTTGCTAACAGGAGCTGTTATGGTCATAAATCAGAGGTTTTTTATAAGCGGATTTACGGCTCTTTTCCGCCGTGCTCCCAATATGGACAGCCTTGTTGCGCTTGGCTCGTCTGCCTCCTTTATTTACAGCGTTTGTCAGCTTTTTTTGATGAGTGCCCGTATGACCGGAGGGGATGCCGACGGAGCTCTTCATCTTCTTCACGGCCTTTACTTTGAATCGGCGGCAATGATTTTGACACTTATAACTGTCGGTAAAATGCTTGAATCCCGTTCGAAAGGAAAGACCACTGCGGCACTTAGTGCACTTATGAGCCTTGCGCCGAAGAGGGCAAGAGTTATCCGTGACGGTAAGGAGATTGAGATTTCGGCAGAGGACGTGAAGGTTGGAGATATATTTGTTGTATATCCGGGTGAGTCGATACCAACGGACGGCGTAGTTATCGAGGGTGTGAGTGCAGTAAATGAATCCGCACTTACAGGGGAGAGCGTACCTGTCGATAAATCTGAAGGGGCCTCGGTTGCGAGCGGAACAATCAATAGCTTTGGATTTCTCAGATGCAGGGCGACAAGGGTAGGCGAGGACACCGCACTTGCACAGATAATAAAGACTGTCACTGAAGCTGCGGCAACGAAAGCGCCTATTGCAAAGGTTGCAGATAAGGTTTCGGGAGTTTTTGTGCCCGTAGTTATCGGAATAGCCGCTGTAACTGCAATCGTCTGGGCGATTCTTGGATACGATGCGAGCTTTGTCCTTTCGCGTGCGGTCTCGGTGCTCGTTATAAGCTGCCCTTGTGCGCTCGGACTTGCAACACCGGTGGCTATAATGGTCGGAAGCGGAGTCGGGGCAAAAAACGGTATACTTTTTAAGAGTGCGATATCACTTGAAGAAACGGGCAGGGCAAATATCGTCATTCTTGATAAAACAGGAACCGTTACAAGCGGGAAAATGACCGTTACCGATATTCTGCCATCGAAGGATGAGAGTGAGGAAGCTCTCCTTGCACTTGCGGCGTCTCTTGAAAAAAAGAGTGAGCACCCTCTCGGTATTGCGGTAGTAGAGTATGCCCGTGAAAAAGGCATAGAGCTCTCTGAAGTGACCGATTTCATGACGGTCACGGGAAGCGGTCTTTATGCAAAGCTTGACGGTGAGGAAATATGTGGAGGAAGTCTTAAGTATATAGAGGAAAAATCCGAGCTGCCGGAGGATATGCGAAATAAAGCATATCGCCTTGCAGAAAACGGAAAAACTCCTATGTTCTTTACCCGATCGGGTAAACTTATGGGCATCATTGCTGTTTCGGATACTATAAGGGAAGATAGTGCCGAGGCTGTTTCGGAGCTTAAAGCTATGGGTATTCACGTCGTTATGCTTACGGGTGATAACGAGCGCACAGCAAATGCGGTTGGAGAAAAAGTAGGCGTAGACGATGTGATTGCAGGCGTACTCCCCGGCGGTAAGGAAGAAGCAGTGCGCCGCTACGCAGAGCAGGGAAAGGTAATTATGGTCGGAGACGGCATAAATGATGCTCCTGCACTCACAAGAGCCGACGTTGGCATCGCAATAGGTGCAGGTACAGACGTCGCAATAGATGCGGCTGACGTGGTTCTTGTAAAGAGCAGACTTAAAGATCTTACGGCAACCGTCAGACTCAGCAAAGCGACCCTTCGTAACATCCATGAAAATCTTTTCTGGGCATTTATATACAATGCCATAGGCATACCGCTTGCCGCAGGCGCCTTTATTCCGCTCGGACTTACTCTTGACCCTATGTTCGGTGCGGCGGCAATGAGTCTTTCAAGCTTCTGCGTGGTATCAAATGCTCTGAGACTGAATCTTTTTAAGCTTTATGACATAGGTAAATTCAGAAAAAAAGCAAAAGGAATAAAAACGGAGGATAAAATAATGGAGAAGACATTTAAGGTTGACGGAATGATGTGCGCTCATTGCGAAGCTCACGTAAAAAAGGCACTTGAGGCAATAGACGGCGTTGAGAGCGCAGTGGCAAGTCACGAGCAGAAGACGGTAGTCGTTACTCTTGGTGCTGACGTTCCGGATGATGTTCTTAAAAAGACCATCGAGGACGAAGGATATACAGTTCTCTAAATAGGTCACAAATCCTTTACTTTTTTATATAATTATTTTTTTGAAAAAATTTATAAAAACTATTGACAAAATGCTTTACATAGTCTATAATATGTAAAGCGTTTTGCTTTACAGTAGAAAAATACTGATCTTGGTGGTAAAATGTTTGAAAAAAATTTGAGTATGGGTTATCTTCTCGATTTTTACGGTGAGGTGCTCACCGAGCGTAAAAGAGAAGTTCTTGAATATTATTATAATGATGATCTTTCGCTTGCCGAGATCGCGTCAGAGCTTGATATATCAAGGCAGGGCGTGAGAGACATCATAAAGAAAGCCGAAGAGGAGCTTAAGTTTCTCGAGGAAAAGCTCCACCTTGCCGAGAAATTCGATTCGGCACAGCGCCGCATTGAGAGGGCAAGGGAGCTTGTCGAAGTTCTTGGCGGAGCAGATGAGCTAAAGAGTGAGCTTGATGCAATTTCCGCAGAGCTCGGCTGATAACTAAAGAAAGGGAGCACGGTATGCCATTTCAGAGCTTAAGCGATAAACTCGCTAATGCATTTAAGAAGTTTAAGAATAAGGGCAAGCTCACCGAAGCCGACGTTAAGGCGGGCATGCGAGAGATAAAGCTCGCTCTGCTTGAAGCCGACGTTAACTTTAAGGTCGTCCGTGAATTTATAAATACCGTGTCGGAGAGAGCCGTCGGTTCACAGGTGCTTGAGAGCCTCGTTCCCGCACAGCAGATTGTAAAGATAGTTAACGAGGAGCTTACCGCTCTTATGGGCGGCTCGCAGAGCAAGCTCACTATTGCCTCAAAGCCTCCCACAGTCGTTATGATGGTAGGACTTCAGGGTGCAGGTAAAACCACACACGCAGGTAAGCTTGCAGGTCTTTATAAGAAGCAGGGCAAGCATCCGCTTCTTGTCGCCTGTGACGTTTACCGTCCTGCGGCTATAAAACAGCTTCAGGTCGTCGGTGAAGCACTCGATATCCCTGTTTTCACACTCGGAGATAAGGAATCTCCTGTTAAAATTGCAAAAGAAGGTCTTAAATATGCCGAGAATAAAGGCTATGATATGGTCTTTATCGATACGGCAGGCCGGCTTCATATAGACGAAGAGCTGATGGAGGAGCTGAAGTCGATAAAGGCTGAGGTTAATCCCACCGAGATATTGCTCACTATCGACTCAATGATAGGTCAGGATGCGGTAAACGTAGCATCTTCATTCAATGAGCTTCTTGATATTACCGGCGTTATCCTGACAAAGCTTGACGGTGATACAAGAGGCGGTGCGGCACTTTCAGTAAAGCACGTTACGGGTAAACCGATAAAATTCGTCGGTATGGGCGAAAAGCTCGACACCATCGAGCCTTTCTATCCCGACAGAATGGCATCGAGGATCCTCGGAATGGGCGACGTCCTTTCTCTTATTGAAAAGGCAGAGCAAGCCTTTGATGAGAAAAAAGCGGCAGAGCTTGAGGAAAAGATGCGTAAGCAGACCTTCACTCTTGACGATTACCTCGACCAGTTTGAGCAGATAAAGAAGATGGGCTCTATGGAGCAGCTGATGGGTATGATACCCGGAATGAAGCCCTCGCAGATGCAGGATGCAAAGATAGATGAAAAGCAGCTTGCAAGAACAGAAGCTATCATCAAGTCTATGACAAGACTTGAGAGAGAAAAGCCCGAGATCATAAACGCAAACCGCAAAAAGAGAATTGCTGCGGGAAGCGGAGTAACGGTCGAGGAGGTCAATAAGCTTTTACGTCAGTTTGACCAAATGAAAAAGATGATGAAGCAGCTCATGGGTATGAATCAGAAGAAGATGGGTCGCTTTGGCAAGATGAAAATTCCGTTCTGATTTACGGATTTTTATATAAAAAATTATTTTATTTATATTTTTGGAGGACAAAAATCATGGCAGTTAAAATCAGACTCAGAAGAATGGGCGCAAAGAAGGCTCCCTTTTACCGCGTAGTCGTAGCAGACAGCCGTTTCCCCCGTGACGGCCGTTTCATTGAGGAGATCGGTTACTACAACCCCCTCACAGATCCCGTAGACATCAAGATCGACGGCGAAAAGGCTAAGAAGTGGATATCCAACGGCGCACAGCCCACAGATACCGTAAAGGCTCTTCTTAAAAAGTCCGGTATCACTGAATAATCGGACGGAGAACGGAAATGCTGGATCTCAAAGAAGTATTATACGGCATAGCCCGTGCTATCGTGGATAACCCTGATGAGGTAACCGTTATCCAGAGTGAAGACGATGATAACGTTACTCTCACGCTCAGCGTCGCTCCCGACGATATGGGACTTGTTATCGGCAGACACGGAAGAATCGCAAAGGCGATCAGAACCGTTATGAAGGCTGCGGCAGGAACCGTGAGCAAAAAGGTTAATGTTGAAATTCGATAAGAACAAAACAGACGAAAAGGGCGGCGCAGACCGCCTTTTTTGCCGTAATGATCGGTGTAGAGATATGAATATTGACGTTTTTTTATATGAAAATGAGCTTGCGGGAAGAATAGACGAGTGCGACAGGGAATATATTTTATCCTGTGTGTCCGAACTTCAAAATGAAGCGGGAAGACTCAAGGCAGAAGCCGAAAGGCTCTTTTTGTCGGCCTGTGAGCTTTCGGATACGATAGAGAATGAGAAGAAAAAATATTTTGAGGCTGTATCATCTCTTGTAGGTTTTATAAAAGAATATAATGAGACTCTTGTAAGCGATGGAATATGGAGCTCTGTGAGCAGTGATGAGGAGAAAAAAAGAAAGCTACACGATTATTATTCCCACACTGCCCGTATCGGTAAATACGCAGGAAAGCTGTTTGTTATATCTCGAATAGAACAGGCAGAGCAAATGAAGGGGAATATTTTGCAGACAGGCAAGATGATAAGGCTTTGTGGCATAGCAAAGGAATTTCTTGGAGAAAAATCGGAAGTTCTTGACATTGCAGGTGAAATAATAAGAAATACAGATAAAAAGACAGATTCTCTTTTAGCCGACAGTGCGGTGCTTTCTGCTATCTGCGAGGGAAATGAAGCACTCTTGTCTCGTTATCTTGCTTCTCTTTCGGGAGCTCTTGACACGGAAAATAAGGGAGTGAATATGAATCTTTCACTTGCAAGAAGATGTAATTCCTCATTTTGCGAATCGGTTAAAACGGGCTTATAAATAAGATGAAATAGAGAATACTATTAAAAAAGGAGGTCTTCTTTATGGCAGTAAACATTCAGAAATGCGCTATCATCGGATGCGGATTCGTTGGTGCAACAACAGCTTATACGCTTACGCAAAGCGAGCTTTTTTCCGAAATAGTGCTGATCGATATTGACAGAAAAAAGGCGGAGGGTGAGGCTATGGATATAGTACACGGTCTTCCGTTCCTCTCGCCGATAAAGATATATGCGGGTGATTACAGTGATCTTTCCGATGCCGCAATTATAATAATAACGGCCGGTGCTAATCAGAAGCCCGGGCAGACCCGCACGGATCTTGTAAAGACCAACGTAAAGATATTCCACAGTATCGTGGATAACGTCGTTAAATATAATAGAGAGGGAATACTCCTTGTTGTAACTAATCCGGTCGATATATTGACTTACGTTACGTGGAGAGTGTCGGGATTTCCGTCAAACCGAGTTATAGGCTCGGGAACGGTGCTTGACACGGCACGTATGAAGCAGCTTGTCGGTCAGCAGCTCGGTGTTGATGCAAGAAACGTTCACACCTTTATTATCGGAGAGCATGGGGATAGTGAGCTTGCCGTTTGGAGCAGTGCGAATATTTCGGGTATAGACCTTGATACCTACTGTGCCGAATCTGCATCCTTTGGCACGATAGAGAGTCTTCACGGAATTTACGATGAGGTAAAAAACAGCGCTTACAGGATAATAGAAGCGAAGGGGGCTACCTATTATGCAGTAGCACAGGCGGTTAAGCGTATATGCACCGCCATAATCAGAAATGAGAGGACTATAATGCCTGTATCCGCTTATCTTGACGGTGAATATGGTTTTAGAGAACTTTGCATGTCGATGCCTAGCATAGTCGGTAGGGACGGAATAAAAAAAGTTATAGAAATAAAGCTTGACGAAAAGGAACGCTCCTATCTTGAGTCTTCGGCTAAAAAACTCTCGTCTATAATAAAGGAGTTGGAAGAAGACGGACTTCTTGACAAAAACTGAAGCAAAAGCGGTTGACAAAAAGAATTTTTGGGTTTACAATAATAGTATCTAATTGTTTTTACGGAGACTGAGATGAATAAGAAGCTTTTGCTTATCATAAACCCCGTAGCGGGAAAAATGAAATCAAAAACCTCTCTCTTTGATATTGTAAAGGTATTTTGTGACAATGATTTTGACGTGACAGTAAAGCTTACCGCAAGGAGAGGACATGGAACGGAAATTGCCGAGAATGAGCATAAAAATTACGATCTTATAGTTTGCGTCGGAGGTGACGGAACACTCAATGAGGTGGTAAGGGGACTTGTGCGTTCAGGTGCAGAGACACCCGTTGGATATATTCCTGCAGGAAGCACGAACGATTTTGCCAGCAGTATAGGTCTTTCGTCAAGTATTAAACAGGCGGCACTTAATATTGCAAAGGGAAGCCCCGTAAAGCTTGATATCGGCACATTCAAGGACGTTTATTTTACCTATATAGCTTCGTTTGGTGCATTTACCTCTACGTCATACAGCACTCCGCAGGCAACGAAAAACGCAATAGGGCATATGGCTTATATTCTTGAAGGAATAAAAGGCCTTAATACCATAAAGCCTATTCACGTTAAGATGGAAGCTGACGGAAAGGTGTACGAGGGAGATTATATCTTCGGCGGAATTGCTAATTCGACGTCAGTGGGCGGTATCGTTAAGCTCAAAAAAGAGCTTGTCGATATGAGTGACGGCCTTTTTGAGGTCATTCTTATAAAGAATCCGAAAAATATCGCTCATCTTAACGATATAGTTCTTGCACTTGCAACCTCGGAGTATAAGAATAACTCATCCATAGAGTATTTCAACGCATCCGAGATCAAGGTGACTACAGAGGATAAGCTATCCTGGACTGTAGATGGTGAATATGCTGACGGAAGCGGAAGCTTCAAGATAAAAAATCTGAAACAAAAACTCACTATCATAAAATAAAATGCGGAAAGGGCTTTGTGCCGCAGTCGGCACGGCCCTTTTTATGCGGAACGGAAGTATATGAAGCTTATTATTGCTGAAAAACCGAGCCTTGCCCGAAATATCGCCTCAGCTATTGGCGAGACGGTGAAGGGCAACGGATTTATCGGGGGAAAGGAATATATCGTAACGTGGGCATTCGGCCACCTTTTTTCGCTTGCGGATATCGAGCATTATAATCCTTCACCTGACGGCAGCGGAAGATGGTCGATGGAAAATCTGCCGTGCTTTCCGAGTGAGTTTTCATATGAGCTCAAAAAAGGCAACGATAAAAAAGTCGACAGAGGT
>SVUB01000060.1 GCA_015063495.1 Oscillospiraceae bacterium | reverse complement strand
AAATTTGCAAAGCAAATTTGTATGAGTTTGCGGTGTGATTAGCTTTAGACACCGATAAATATTACCGCAAACCTTGGTTCCTGTAGCCCATCAAGGGGCGCCAAAACAAAAACCACTTTGTTGAAGGTTCTAATTGACACCTTTTACTATGCGTGATATAATAAATAGAACACAGCAGCTTTTGAGAAAAGCGAGAGAAAATATGAGATATTTCAGCTATTATGAGTACATACCCTTTGATGGTGAATCCTTCTTCACCGTAATCTTCTTGCCCGAAAAGGATGGTAAATTTCCGACGGTTATCTATCGCTCCCCTTACGTAAAGCACATGGTCGATATGGCGGAAGACGACATATTGAAAGAGTATTATAAAGGTGCAAAGGAATGGCTTGAACGTGGCTACGCAATTCTTTATCAGCACTGCCGAGGTCAAGGGAAAAGCAGTGGGGCGTTTGTGCCGTATATTCACGAAAGAGAAGATGGACTTGCTCTCAGAGAGTGGATAAGAGAACAACCCTTTTATAACGGAGAGCTTTTTCTGCTTGGCGGCAGCTACACTGCATCTCTGCATTATGCTACTGCGCCTTTCGAGGCCGATATCAAGGGTGCCGTGTTTGAAGTGCAGGACAGTGAGCGCTATCGACTCTGGTATCGAAACGGACAAATGCGAAAGGGTCATGCAAATTGGCACTTTGGCTTATATAAGGACAAATGCGGTCTTCGCAAAAATTTCAGCATGAGCTCCTTTTCGAGCCTTCCCCTTAAAGGACTTTCCGAAAGAGTTCTTGATGATTGTGCAGAGGATTTTGAGCAAATGCTTGAAGCTGATTCCCCAACATCGGATTTTTGGAACACACGTTTTGGTGGAAGTGATACAAAGGATGCTGTTTCCGATACTGATGTCCCGATTCTGCTTGCCACGGGGTATAATGATTTTTACGTTGGCGGTGTTTTCAGGATGTGGGAGTGCATGAGCGAGAAGACTAGGAGGAATTGTGCCCTGCTTGTTTCTCCATATGATCACGGTGATGGTTATCATAGTGATTGTGGAGTTTTCTTCCCGAAAGGTCAAAGAAAGCAAGCTTTTGGGGGAGATTATCAAATTGCCTGGTTTGACCATATCAGAAAAGGAACCTCGCTCCCTTTTGAAAAAGGTATTGTTACGTATTACCGTGCATTTGAAAACAAATGGCAAAGCGATTTTTTCAAGGCGACGAACTCTTTGACCATTCCGCTGGGAACAGGAGCCTCCTCATTTGAATACGACCCTTTGTCCCCACCTGCTTTCAGGCAAGAAGGACTTTTAGCAGAGGACTTAACGGGTAGGTCAGACGTTTTATGTGTTTGTACGCCTGCGTTTGATGAGGATACCTTTGTCAAGGGACAAATGAAGGTCATATTGGCGTTTGAATCAAACGTTCCCGACACCTCTGTTTATGTTCGAGTTAGCATAAAAAAATCCGAATATACTTATGTGCTTCGCCATGACATAACTTCTCTTTGTTATCAGCTTGGTACTTATAAGGAAAACAGCGTGGCAGTGTTGAATTTTTCCTTTGATGAGTATGCTTTCCTTATAAAAAAAGGAGAATGCCTACAGATAGATATTTCTTCTACAGATAATAATGCTTATGTTTGTCATACAAACAAAAAGGGTGCCTATTACTTACAAAATGAGACGAACAGGGCAGAAAACACAGTTCATCTTGATAAGTCATATTTGGTTCTTCCTGTCGAATAGGCCGATATTGCAATTTTTTCACTACGATATATTGTAGACAATGCTAAAATGATAAATTATGCACACAGCGGGGCAAGCTATGTGGCTATACATAATGGGTTTAAGTTGTTGTCCAAAAAGTATCAAAAAGTGCAAATAATATCATTTTGTTCATTTACTATTGTGCATTTATGGTGTAAAATATATACCGTGAGTAACTCTCATTAAAGAACACAAATCGGAAAGGAATAGTGTATGAAATTTTCACTAAAAAACGTTCTCATTATCGTTATGGTAATTTGTATGCTTCCTATCACGCTTCTCGCTTCGTGCGGTGAATCGGGTTCGAACGCCGGCTATAATGATACGGAAGATTATGAGCATACGCTCAGCTCTAAAGAGATAGCTGACAGCCTGTGGGCTGCAACCTATGATCCCGGAACTACCGCAGAAACATATGTTCCCGGCGGTGCGGAAGAAGTCGATTATGAAGGGTATAAGTTTACATTTCTCAATACTGCAGAGCAGTATCTCATGTACAATTATATTGATCCCGAGCTTACGGGTGACGTTCTTGATGACACCTGCTATGAGAGAAACATAGTAGTAGAAGACAAGTTTAATATTGAAATCAGCGAGGAACAGCAGCCCTTTGAAAAGCTTGCAACATTTGCAAAGAACCTTATCCTTAATGATGAGGATGTTTATGATGCAATGTATATTCCCACAAGCCATCTTACACCTATCATTTCCGAGAATCTTTTCTACGACCTTATGGAAATCGAAGAGCTTCACATGGAGCAGATTTGGTGGGACCAGCCCCTTATCACAAGAAATATAATTGAAGACAGACTTTTCTATGCTACAAGCGATCTTCACCTTATGGCTTTTGAAGGCGTATGGTGCATGTACTTCAACGAGAATATGATGAAGGAGCTTAACCTTGAGCTTCCTTATCAGATGGCACTTGATGGCAAGTGGACTTTCGATCAGCTCAAGCAGTACTGCTCTGCGGCCGCTAACCTTAATGGTGATGCTACCTGGAATTTTGACCCTTACGGAAACGTAAGATACGGTATGGTTGACTTTGGAAACAGCCTTTATTCTGCATATTCTATGGGAGCGGTGTTTGCGTCCCGTGATGAGAATGGAAGATATCAGTTCACAGCAGATACCGACCAGCACTTCCTCTCTGTTTGGGAGTCTCTCATAAACTTCTACGGACCTCAGAATGGTCTTCAGCTCATAGCTAACGGTGAAGATCTTGCTACTGACGGTTACTTCACAGTATTTATGGCTGACAGAGCTATGTTCCTCCACGCAGAGCTTAAGGGTGCTACTATGCTTCGTGAGTGGTCCGGAGATTTCGGACTTCTTCCCGAGCCTAAATATGATGAGAATCAGGAAAACTACGAGTCTATTGTATTCTTTGAGTGCCCTGCATTCTGTATTCCTACTACCAATACTAACCTTGAGAGAACAGGTACTATCGTTGACTACCTTACATATGAGTCCTATAAGGAGCTTCTCCCCAGATACTATGACATTCACGTATCTCTGAAGGCCCTTGGTAAGCAGGAGTCCATAGATGTTCTTAAGCTTATACGTGGAACGAGAGGTGCTGAGCCTTCATTCTTCTACGCATGGACAGATGATCTTAGCACAGAGCTTCGCAGACTTGCAGGAAGCAATGAGTTTTCGCTTGCTTCCGCTATGCAAACGTATAAGGATGCTGTGATATCTCGCATAAATGCGACATACGATACATATCCTGCACTTCGTCATGCAGGTGATTAATAAATAAAAAGACCTGCCCAAGAAGGGCAGGTCTTTTTATTTGCTTTTTGACAGGGATGTTTTTCGCAGATGAGACTGGTCATACGCCTTGAGTTCCTTTAGAATATTTTCAGGGCGGTGGGCATCAATCTGAGAATATTTTCCCTTGTTCCCAATTAAAATAAGCTTCCCAACGTGTGAATACCCGAGATAGACCGGGGGCAGATGGGTAACGATATCGTCGATATTGCGTATGACCTTGAAGTTTTCCCACCTTGATAGTAACTGCTTAGTCCTTACTCCCCAGAAAACTCTCGGGCATCCGAATCCGTATCCTTCAATGCTATTTCTGATGTCGGGGCGGCAGTACCATATGTATTCATGGCAGAGAACTGCTATCGCAGCGCCGTGAGAGAAACCCGTGGTGATTATTTTATCTATGCTTTTATCGAGTATATAACTTTCAAGCATTGGTTCTATTTCTTTCCATTCATCAAGGAATCCCCTATGCGAAAACCACACCGTATTTCCCATTCTTTTGTATGGTTTTGCGGGAAAGTCAAGGTTTATTTTCCAATCATTCTCGCCGTTTGAGGCTTCAAAGAAAATATAAAGCGTGTTCTTGTTCCTCCGCACGGCAAAATTTGCGGATATACCGACCTCCATATAGCTTATATTGATACATTCCCAAAAAAGTGAATAAAGCTCCATATACGCCTCCTGAGAAGGGGATATTAACAGTGTATTCCGCATATATGATTACCGTTAAAAGAAAAAGCTGAACGCAAGCGTTCAGCTTTTTTTCTCTATAAGGTCAATTATCATAGCCCCGATAATGAGAAGCGCAAGTGAGGAGAGAACGTGTGAGTAGAGCTCCGGATATGTATAAAGTGCTTTTACCGGTGAGGATTCGATATCATTTGTGAGTGAGAAGGTAAGCACTATAAGTACAAGTGATATTATAGGTAACCCGAGCCTTAGCGCAGTTATAGCGGACTTTTTCGGATGCCATTTTCTTCCCTGGGGTCTTTTTTTGTTTACATTCATAAAAACCTCCGAGAATTGTATAAAATAACTTTAATTACTAAATTTATGTCAATATGATTTAATAACCAAGATAATTATATCAAAAATGCGCATAAAAGTCCAGCTGTAAGTTATGTAAGGCAAGGATAAATGTGCCGTAGACTCTGAAATATACATTTTTGGATTTTTTTCTTTAATAATGTATATCAAATTATTGACGTAATGGTCTGAAATTAGCTTTAATTACCCATAAAAAGCATAATTTTTACAAATTATTACAAAAAAGCAAATTAAACATACAGATTTCTTGACAAATTATTGTCTTTCGTTGTGTTATAATTGTTTATAATCAAATTTCGAGCGGAGGACTTTACAATGAGAAACGTCGAAAGAAAGAGGGTGACCGTTGCAAGCAGTAACGGAGTAGTGAACGGGGAGAGAATATGCTACAAGCTGATAAAGAGGGAAGAAAAGTATCCGATATACCGTATTCATATATGTATTGGCAGGGAACACATCGAGCGCTCGATATCTACCGATATAAGGGAGGCTGCTGTATTTTATGATAGGATAGTTAAAAATCTTGTGACGCCAATTACCTTTGATGATGTAATTGAGGACTTTTTTGGAAAAGTTTATGCAAAAAAGTAACTTTACTATTTACATTTCTGAAGTTTTACTGTATAATTAATATATAAATCCAAACATACAGAGGTATTAGAATATGAAATGTCCGTATTGTGGGTTTGCAGACAGCAAGGTTATAGATTCGAGACCGATAAACGAAGGGACGAGTATAAGACGTCGCCGCGAGTGCCCCGAGTGTCAGAGGCGCTTTACGACCTTTGAGGTCATCGAGTCGGTTCAGATAGTCGTTATCAAGAAAGACGGCAGTAAAGAGCTGTTCGATAAGAACAAGCTTCTTTCCGGTCTTCTTAAGGCTTGTCAGAAGCGACCTGTGAACGCAGGTGATATTGCCGACGAGATAGAGAGCGAGCTTCAGAACGAGCTTTGCCAGGAGATAACCTCGGTGGCGCTTGGCGAACTTGCAATGAGGAAGCTGAAATCTCTTGACCACGTAGCTTACGTTCGTTTTGCATCTGTCTACCGTGAATTTAAGGATCTCGATACGTTCTTAAACGAACTCAGAGAGCTCAAGAATTCCGAATCGTAAAAATATATTTATTCAATATATGATAAAAAGGCGCTTACAGCGCCTTTTTATTTTTGATTTTAGTTCTTAAAAGGCTTATCCTCCCATATATTTAACTGAAAGACTAACGCAAAAGGGAGGATGGATATGTCTGAACATTCAATTTACAGAGATATTGCCGTTCGTGGCGGTGGTGATATCTACATAGGAGTGGTTGGTCCCGTCAGAACGGGAAAATCCACGTTTATTAAGCGCTTTATGGATTCGGTAGTCCTGCCGAATATTGAGAACGAGTTTGACAGAAATAGGGCGAGAGATGAGATGCCGCAAAGCGCAAGCGGGAAGACGGTTATGACCACTGAGCCGAAATTTGTACCCGACGAGGCTGTCAGCGTAAGATTTGAGGACGGTGCGTCGCTAAAAGTCAAGATGATAGACTGCGTTGGCTATATCGTACCCGATGCAATCGGTCATATCGAGGACGGAAAGCAGAGAATGGTGAGCACGCCCTGGTCGGATAAGCCTATACCATTCACCGAGGCGGCAGAAATAGGCACGGAGAAGGTTATAAGAGAGCATTCGACTATTGGCATGGTCGTTACAACAGACGGCACTATCGGAGAAATTCCGCGCGAGAGCTACGTGTCGGCAGAGGAGCGGGTAGTTAAGGAACTAAAGGAATTGGGCAAGCCGTTTGCAATTATTCTCAATTCCGCAGAACCCGAGACACAGCGTTCAACTGAGCTTGCATATGAGCTAGAAGAAAAATACGGAGTGCCTGTGGCACTTGTCAATTGTCTTGATCTTGATAGTAGCGATATAAAGCATATACTGCGTCTCGTGCTTGCGGAGTTTCCCGTGGAGAGAGTGGATATATCTTTGCCTCGGTGGCTTTTCTCACTTGAGGAGAATCATACTGTGCGTACCTCAATATGTGGGAAGATAGCCGAGTGTGCTGCAAAGGTCAAGAAAATAGGCGACGTTCAGAATGCATTTGCAGGACTTGGCGAATGTGAGCATATAGAGAGCGTAAGCGGAATTGAGGTCGATTACGGGAAGGGAAATGCGACAGCAGAGGTAAAGCTTCCCGAAAGTCTATATTATTCTGTACTGAGTGAGCTTACAGGATTTGATATCGGCGGCGAAGACGACCTTATAAATCTTATGCGTGAGCTTGCTCACGTAAAAGGTGAGTATGATAAAATATCGGAAGCACTTGATGCTGTTCACGATAAGGGATACGGCATAGTAATGCCGAGCGTTGAGGACCTCAGACTTGAAGAGCCCGAGATAGTCAAGCAGGCAGGGGGCTACGGTGTACGTCTCCGTGCGGCGGCACAGTCTATCCATATGATAAGAGCAAATATTGAGACAGAAATAAGTCCGATAGTGGGCACGGAGGCACAGTCAGAGGAGCTTGTCAGATATATGCTTAAGGAATTCGAGGAGGATCCAAAGGCTATTTGGGAATCAAATATGTTTGGCAAGAGCCTTTATGCGCTTGTAAATGAAGGACTTCACACAAAGCTTGCCCATATGCCCGACGACGCTCGTGTAAAACTCTCGGGAACACTTGAGAGAATAATAAACGAGGGCAGCGGCGGTCTTATCTGCATAATCTTATAAAATCAATAATAAAAATGGGTAGGATCATAAAATCCCACCCATTTTTTGTTTGTGTTGCAGCAAAAGGAGTATGCAATACAATTATATCACGATATTTGAAAAAATGCTCAAAAAGCATTCAAACGTATGCGTATTTTTTTTGACACGTCCCAAAGGCTATATTAAATAAAAATGACAGAGACGAAATCTCTGTCCTTTTAATTTTCCATATGCTTTTTTATAGCTTCAAATGAGGTGTCACTGATGTCGTGCTCTATTTTACAAGCGTCCTCTGATGCGACCTCCGCATCAACGCCGATGCTCATAAGAAATTTCGTGATAAGCGTGTGCCTCTCGTAGATCTTCTCTGCAATAGCTCTGCCTTCCTTAGTCAGTGTGATGAGGCCGTCACTATCAACCTTTATATATTCGCCGTTTCGGAGAAGTCCCATAGCTCGGCTTACGCTCGGCTTTGAGTATCCCATATACTCTCCTACGTCAATGGCACGCACGGAATTGCTTTTTTTAGAGAGGACGTAGATAGTTTCAAGATACATCTCGCCCGATTCCTGTAAATGCATTCAGTACACCTCCTATCAGTATTTAGAATACCATACAAATATGAATTTTTCAAGCCTTGTGAATAAAAAATCACGCTTTTTCTAAAAAAAAGCTCTCCGCAGTTTTCTGCGGAGAGCTTTTACGTTATTTGATGCTTTCGATAAAGGAATCGATAGTTGAAATAAGCTCTGAGAGCTTTTTCGAGGTCGTTTCCTTGTTTTCACCGCAAACACCAAAATAGAATTTGATCTTCGGCTCTGTTCCAGAGGGTCTTACCGCAAACCAGCCGTCATCAATAAAGAACTTGAGAACGTCGGATTTGGGAAGTCCGTCAATGCCGTCCTTGTAGTCGAGCATTTTTACTACGTTTATCGGAAGCTTATCGTTTCTGAAGTGAGACATCATATTCTTTATCTCTGCCGCGCCGTCTATACCTGTGAGGGTGATAGTCTTAAGATTCTCAAGATAATAGCCGTATTTCTCATAGAGGCTCTGAAGTCCCTCGTAGAGAGTCATACCCTTTGACTTATAGTCTGCAGCCACCTCGCAAACGAGCATAGCGGCAACAACCGCATCCTTATCTCTTGCATAGGTGCCCTTAAGGTATCCGTAGCTTTCTTCAAGACCGAAAATGTATCTTTCGGGAGCTCCGAGATCCTCAAATCCTTTTATTTTGTCGCCGATAAACTTAAATCCTGTAAGAACGTCGATAGTTTCTACACCGTAAGCGTTCGCAATCGCTCTTACCATCTCGGTAGTAACAATAGTTTTTACTACTGCACCGCCCGTGGGAAGATTTCCGGCTTCTAGGCTCTTGCGAAGGATGTATTCGCAGAGCAGGCATCCCGTCTGGTTTCCGTTAAGAACGGCATATTCTCCGGTAGCTGTTCTTACAACGACACCTATACGGTCGCTATCAGGGTCAGTGCCGAAGATAAGGTCAGCATTCTGC
>SVUB01000059.1 GCA_015063495.1 Oscillospiraceae bacterium | reverse complement strand
TCTGATACCTCCGAAATTGACCTCGAGTACCTTTGAGGCAAAAACGACTTCATCGTAAATTATGTTGTTTTCATCGGGGAGATCAGCGCCCTCATCCGTTCCCGAGTCCTGCAGATCGAAAAGGTCGAGTAGGGTAGTGAGGGTGAATCGGTCGTTGAACTTGTTCCCGAAAAGATCTCTTGCAAAAGGATTTATATTGAGCACCTTTCCTTCATCGGTAAAGGTTATAACGCCCGCCTGAAGATGAGAGAAGACAGTTTCAAGCTTCTGGCGCTCTCCCGCAACCTCATCGATGGTGTTTTTAAGGGTCTTCTTCATGTGGTTAAAGGTGCCTGTGAGGACTCCGATCTCGTCCTTTGAGTGAACCTCTATTTTATGAGAGAAGTCACCTGCAGCAACGAGCTTTGCACCCTTTGTAAGGCTCTGAATAGGCGCAGTTATTGCTTTTGAGAGGAAGAATGCCATTACTACAGCGATAACGAGTCCGATAAGCACGGACTGAAGAATGATGGTAAAGAGCATCCAGCTCAGCTGACGCATATCGTCCTGAGTATCTTTTATATAGATTATGCAGGAGCGTGCCTCACCCTCAAGATACAGAGCATAGTCGGTATAAGAAACCGCCTGACTTTGCGCACCCGACGACTTTTTATTCATAGCACTTATGAGATTAGGTGTTTTTTCGGGAACTGCAGCGTTCTCCGAATCCGAGCTTGCAAGGCAGGTGCCGTTCATATCGAGAATATAGAAATTTCTGTAGCTGTCTATGCCGAGAATACTGCTGTAAGAGAGGAGAGTCTCCTTCTGACGGCGTACGTAGTCAGGGTTTGAAAGAGAGCTGCGCAGCTCTGTATAGAGCGCTCCGTCAACGTCAAACGTGTTTTCCATATTCTCCGAGAAGGCTCCCGAATAGTAGCTGTAAATGTTTCCGAGCAGTACTACCGAAACCACGCTCATAACGGTGACTATGAAAACGACGAGGATAAGTATTATTTTGGAATACAGACTTTTATACATAATTCCGATCCCTTTTCTTTTTATTTGAGATAATATCCGATACCGCGTTTGGTGAGCAGGTATTCGGGATTTGACGGATCTTTTTCGAGCTTTGCACGAAGTCTTGAAACCGTAACGTCCACAGCTCTTATATCCCCGAGGTACCCCTCATAACCCCAGACAGAGCCCATAAGCTCTTCTCTTGTATAGGGCTTACCGAGATTCTTTGCAAGGAAGATAAGAAGATCGTATTCCTGTCTTGAGAGGGAAAGCTGTGTGCCGTCAATGGTAACGTCGTATTTTTCAGTATCTATGCTAAGTCCTCTTATCTTTATGACCTTTTCTTCCCCTGCGTCCTCGGCTTCGGGATTTACAAGCTCGTTTGCACTGCGTCTTATGTTTGCCTTGATGCGTGAGAGTAGCTCATTTAGAGAAAAGGGCTTTGTCACGTAGTCGTCTGCACCCGTATCAAGACCGAGTATCTTGTCCTTTTCTTCCTCTCTTGCAGTTACCATTATTATCGGCGTGGCGAGCTTTTTGCGTACTCTTGCGCAGACCTCAAAGCCACTCATTTTTGGGAGCATAAGGTCAAGAAGGATAAGGTCAAATGCTCCGGTAAGAGCCTTGTTTAGTCCTTCTTCACCGTCGGAGGCTATTTCGTAATCATAGCCTGCAAGCATAAGATTGACAGCAATTATCTGAGCAATGCCGCTCTCGTCTTCCACTATAAGTATTTTTTTCTTTTCGTTCATAAAAGTTCCCCTTTAGATATCTTTAAGTCAATTTCCCGTGAGGGGGTTTAGCGCTATTACCTCTTTGCCGTTTTCCTTTGCGGCGGAGGTTATTGCGGTAAGCTTGGAGAGGTTTATTTTTTCAACACTATCAAGGAGTATAAGTCTTGTTTTGTTAAAGTTTATATTGCCGGTACTTGCCGTTTTTGTCACGGTAGGCAGATTATTTAGCTCCTTATAGCCTTTGGATTTAAGAGTCTCATCGGTTTTTCCGAGAATAAGCAGAGTTTTCTGCTTGAAAATACGGTAGAGAACAGAATTGCATTTTTCTGCCTGAGTGGTCGGACTTTCCTTTGATTTTTTGTTTATACTTATGGCGATCGAGTGACCTTTTGCCGCAATTTCCGTGAGGAACTGCAGGTTTTGGTTCTGGCTCATAAAAGTTGAGTCCGCTGCAAAGGTCATTTTTATACCTGTGCTGTCACACATGTCAAGAAGTGCTCTTATATCGTCATATTCAAGGCTTGAGATATCTGTTATTACCGAAAATACAGAGCGCCTGTTTGCCTCTCCCCCTTCAAATCCGATTCCGCCTATGGCAGAGGAGGATCTGTAAAGCTCGATAAGGGAGGATAGCGGTTGAAGTGAATCTCCAAGGCAGAATCTAATTACTTCTGTGCCTTCAAATACGGTCGTTTCAATTTTGATTTCAAGAACTGACGCGATCTTTTGGGCCGAAACGTAGAGCTCTCTGTCGGTTTTATCTGTTGTGATATCACCTATTTCTCCGCTGTGTGTCAGATATCTTCCGTTTTCCTCGTTTATCGAAATATATCTGTCTTCTGAGGAGATAACGTAGCAGTTATACACGCTGTCGTAGCTTTCGGAAAATGAGTCAAGACCCGAGAAGACCGATACGGGAACGCAGGGCTCACCGTTTTTGCGTATAAGAGGCAGAATACTATATTTATACCAGGCTTCGTTATCGATAAAAATAGTGGGGATATCGTTGCCCGATGCAGACACGGGTCCGCAAAAAACGAGCGGAATGACAAGTATAAACGCAAGCAAAAGCGCTGCGCCTTTTTTCAGACTTTTCATTTTTTGCCCCTTTCTTTAATCTTATTTGTTTTTGTAGTAGGCTACTGCGAGATCAACTACCATTCCGTAGCTTCGCTCTCCCTCTGTGCCGTTGAGCTTAAGATAAGTGTCATTTATAGCGCCGCTTATCTCGCTAGCCTTTGAATCACGGTATTTTTCAAAGAAGTCTGCGTAAGCTACAAGCTCAAAGCGTATCTCAAGGTCAAGCTTTTTCACGTTATCAGTATATAGATTCACGTCTGCAGAGTAAAGAGCATTCATAACGTATTCGAGCATATTTACGTATCCGCAGTAACGGATATACGGGTCATTGCTTTCTATGCAAACGAGAAAGGCAACGAAATTTGCCTCGTCTTCCCGTGCGATTCCTCTCTGGTGCGCCATTTCGTGGGCTGCAGTGAAGGGGATAGTGTAATCGGGGAAGGCGGTGTTTATATTTGCTTCTCCGGTAAAGTAGGAATAAATGCCCGTGATATGTGTGTGTGACATTGCCTCACTAAAAATTACAGGCTTAAGATTGCTGTCAAGATCAGATACGACCTTATGCGTTTTATTGAAAGTTTCATAAGCGTCGCCAAGCTTGTTCGAAAGTGTGGAAATGCCGTATGGCATAACTGAGAAATTACCTTTTCTAAACCTGACGTTTCTAGCTTCTTCATTCGCCTTTTCGGCGAGAAAATCGGCAGTCTCTTTTAGCTCATCCACACTTACCGTCTCTCTCGGAAGATCTAATTTTTCTTCAATAGTACTCGTATGATATCCTACACCGTAGCTCCAGAAAAAGAGAATATAAAAGACGCATGCCACCGAGGCTATGCTTCCCATATATATCAGCACCGATCTCCAGGAATCACTGTGATATTTAACGGCATATCTGATGAGAAGAGCAGCAATAACGGGGATAAGGATAATGAGCGCCTCCGCAAGAGAGAATGGAATATAATTAGTAACGAAAGCGAGGACTGCTCTGACGGCAGCGCTTATATAGCTGTTCAAGAAATCCGCAAATCCGTCAAAAAGTGCTGCGAACAGGTGCACAAGTGCAGTCACGGCAGTTATGATATAAATAACCTTTGCCCAGAGTGGAAGTGACTTGCGACTGTCCCCGTATCTATAAGTTTTTACGTAACTGTTCATTTATCATACCTCTATTTTCAGGTCGTGTTTTTTCATAACCGTTTCCATATCATCCGGAATCGGAGCCTTAAGAGTAAGTATATTTCCCGTGCTCGGGTGAGGGAAGCTTAAGGCAACGGCGTGGAGTGCGTGTCTTGATATCTCACGTGATTCTTTACCGTAAAGGTCGTCTCCGAGAATGGGAGAGCCTATATGAGCAAAGTGAACACGGAGCTGATGAGTCCTTCCGGTTATCGGACTTGCGAGCACAGCGGTGACGCTTTCGTCAGAATCAAGCTTCTTATATAGCGTAATGGCCTCCGATGCATCGTCAAGCGGCCCGCAGACCTCACGCTCGATAACGCTTTTTTCTCTTCTTCGAATGTACGTTTCTATTTTTCCGTCATCCTGCAAAATTTCTCCGCAGAGAAGGGCAATATATTTTTTCTCTATTTTTTTCTGCTTCATCGCTGTGTGGAGAGCTGATGCCGCAATGCGGTTCTTTGCTACGAGCACAAGTCCGCTTGTGTTTCTGTCAAGTCGGTTTATAGAACGGAAAACGAACGGTGTGCCACTTTCCCTCATGTGATAGCAGATAGCGTTTGCGAGAGTATCGTCGAAATGCCCATGGGAGGGGTGTGTCGGCATCATAGGCGGTTTATTTACGACGATTACGTCTTCATCCTCAAAGATAATGTCAAGAGGGATATCAGACGGAATGAGATTTTCGTTTTCTTCACGGTCTTCCGCCGAAATTCGGAGATTTTCACCCGCACGAAGTATGTGCCTTACGGTGACGTGCCTTCCGTCAACCGTTATTCCATCCTCTCTTTTTTTTAGCAGAGTCAGCATTTTTGAGGAAATACGCAGTTCTTTTTTTATTATTTCAAGAACTGTTTTTCCGTCTCTTTTTTCGTCGATATTTACCTCTATCAAGCACTCTGCCCCCAATATATAATTATACATAATATAGTATACCATATAAATTACCCGTTAGCAAGGGATATTTTTAAGTACTACGGGTTGCACAAAAAACGGCCTTTGATTTTGTATAGTTTGATGTCTTGTTTGAAGTGAAAATCACTTGAAAAAAGGAGAAAAAAAGTGTATCATATAAATGGAAAATTATATTTTTAAGGAGTCAAAATGACAAAGGAAGAACTTAAAGCAAAATTTATCGATATTTATCGCTCAAAGATAACCAGAGAGGGAGCAGATAAGCTACTTGAATATCTGACGTCACCTTCAAGCGATTTCTTTGATGCACCTGCAAGCACACGCTTTCACGGCTCTTATGCAGGCGGACTTTGCGAGCATTCTCTTAACGTATATGAGTCTCTTGTTGACTACGTTTCACGCCCGAGAGCGAAGGATCTTTACAATATGAATTTCAGCGAGGAAACACTTGCCATAGTGGCTCTTCTTCACGACATTTGCAAGGTTAACGTGTATAAGCCGGGAACAAGAAATGTAAAGGACGAGCACGGTGTGTGGAAGAGCGTTCCGACCTACACCTTTGAGGATAAGCTCCCTTACGGCCACGGTGAAAAATCGGTCTACATAATCTCGGGATATATGCGCCTGACACGTGACGAGGCATTCGCTATCCGCTACCATATGGGCTTTGCGGGAAATGAGGATAACCTTAACGTCGGCAACGCCTTTGAGATGTTCCCACTTGCGTTTGCACTCTCTGTTGCCGATATGGAATCTACCTACTACATCGAGGGAAAAGAAGAATAAAAAAGAAGTCCGTGACTCTGTCACGGACTTCTTTTTTCCATAAGACGGTAAAAATCGTATATCGCATCAGCACACTGCTCGGCCTCGTTTACATCGTGAGTAATGAGAAGTACGAGGGCGCTTTTGCCGATATTCTTTATTTTTTCGATTATTATTTTCTTTGTCTCTGCGTCAAGCCCGTTCATAGGCTCGTCGAGCAGAATAAAATCACTTTTACGCACAAAGGCTCTTGCAAGAGACACACGCTTCTGCATGCCACCCGAAAGCTCATCCGGGTATTTGTCAGCGTCTTCACCGAGACCAACCTCGCTAAGCGCTTCTTTTGCTCTCTCGGAGGCTGTTTTTTTGCCTCCAAGGACGAAATCAACGTTCTCTGCGGCAGTAAGCCACGGAAGAAGCCTTGCGTCTTGAAAGGAAAAGGCGATGCTGTCTGTGCCAAGCTCTATCATACCCGAATCCGGCGTCTCAAGTCCTGCGATAAGTGAGAAAAGTGTGCTTTTTCCGCATCCGGAGGGACCCATTATTGCAAAAACACCATTCTGCGGAAGCGAAAGCGAAAGATTGTCAATAATCTTTTGGCTTCCGTAAGAAAAGGAAAGATCTTTGATTTTAAGCATCCGGTTTTCTCCTTCCTGCCAGAAGCTTCGATATAAACACTTCAAAAACAAGCTCGATAATGAGACTGAGAACTATTACAACGACAGTCCAGGCAAAGAGATCTGCAGTCTCGAAATAAGCCTTTGAATCAAGAAGCTTCTTACCTATCGAGCGGGCAGGTGCCGCAAGTACTTCTGCTGCTATTCCCGCCTTCCAGGCAAGCCCGAGCGAGGTCCTTGCCGCCGACGTAAAATAGGGAAGAACTGACGGAACGTAAATATCCTTCAGCCTTTGTGACCACTTTATCTTAAATACCTTTGCAAGGTCGAGAAGCTTGGGATCAACCTCGGAAAGTCCCGTGCTGACGTTAGTCCATATAACAGGAAGCACCATAAGAAGCGATATGAAAACGGGAAGGATACCTCTGTCGAGCCATACGAGCGCAAGAATGATAAAGGACGCAACGGGAGTTGCTTTTATCACCGTTATGAGCGGTCTTGCAAGAATGTAGGCGAGCTTTGAGATGTGAGTCAGCACTGCAAGGAGAACTGATACGGCACATGCGATCACTATACCCGAAAGAACTCTGAGAAGCGAATAAAGGGTAGTTACGTAAAAGTCCTTTTCGGATACTATCGCCGCAAGCCTTGAAATTACTGCCGAGGGGGAGGGCAGGAGAAGCTCTTTTGCGACCAAGGCAGCAACACCGTACCAGACGAGTATCCAGAAGAGCGCCGCTGCAAGTACCTTGGCAAAGGAAATTAAAAATTTTCTTGACATTATTTTGCTACAAAGAATAGCTTTGCGCTGTCAGGCTCTGCACCGCCAACAGAAGCGGGATTTGCAGCGTAGAGAACTCTGTAGAAGCTCATCATACCCTCAGCCATCTCTTCACCTGCAAGGAATGCAATATTGCAGTTCGGAATAGCCTTCTTTGCAAGGGGAGCCTTCGGAATGATGCCAAATTCTTCTATCATTTTTGAAGCCTCATCAGCGTTTGCGTTTACAAAATCAATAGAAGCCTTGTATTCTTCAAGGAAGAGAGCAAGCTCTGCGCTGTGAGCGTCAATAAAGCTCTTTGTTGCGATAAGGCATCCCTGAACAAGGGGAAGACCGCCGCTTACCTTTTCCCACTCGTCAGAGAAATTGATCGCTCTGCGCAGGCTTTCATTCTGCGAAAGTGCGGCTGTCACTTTAGGCTCGGGGAGCACAGCGAGGTCAACGATACCGCTTCCGATAGCGGTTGTAAGCTCGTCGGGGGTGTTGTAGGTAAAGTCGAGGATAACGTCCTCACCGACCTTAAGACCGTTTTCGGTGAGAAGATAATTGGTTATATATTCAGGATTTGCGCCCTGTTGACAGCAGTAGACAGTCTTGCCCTTAAGGCTTGCAATATCTGTAACTGTCTCGCCGTTTTCAATAAGATAGAGTACACCGAGGGTGTTAGCTGCAACCACCTGTACCTCGCCGCCTGTTTTCTGATGAAGAACAGCGGCAAGATTTGTGGGAACTGCGGCAAGGTTTGCCTTGCCGCCGATTATTGCTGAGCTTGCAAGGTCTGCGCCGGAAACAACTTCAAAATTATAGTCGAATTTTGCTTCACCGTTCTTGTCGTCATTCATAAGCTTTGCAAAGCCCATACCGGTAGTTCCTGCGATAACTGTGATATTGAATTTTGTGTTATAGTCTATCTCTGCTTCATTCGACGTATCAAGTGTCGTATCGACAGCTGAGTCGGTGCCGTCGCCGTTATCTGCGGGTGCACCGCAAGCAACGAGTGCCGTGAGCATGAGAAGTGCCAGGATGATGGAAAGTAGTTTTTTCATTGTTTTTACTCCTTTATTTGTTGTATTTTTTAATCATTTTTTCTCTGTCTTTCAGCAGAAAGCTTTTTCCGTCCTTTTCGATAAATCCGTCTTCCGTTAGCGTTTCAAGAGCACGGTAGAGGGACGCTCTGCCTATGTCAAGCGTAAGCGCAAGTGCGTTCATCGATACGTCGGGGGTGACTTTTACGCTTTTGTTTTTATCGTCCGATTCTTCAAAGAGAGAATCGAGATAAAGAGCAAGCCTGCGTTCTGCACTGCCTGCCGTGAAGCAGGTGATACGACGGTTAAGAAAACGGATTCGACAGCAAAGAAAATTAAGGTAATTATACATTACCGTTCTGTCACGCTCAAGAAGCTCTCCGACCTTGCTTTCCGGCAAAAAAAGCACCTTGCTTTTGCCTTTTGAGACGACTCTGCTGACCTCGTCTCCGCCATTCCTTCCGAAAAGCTCTGCAACTCCGAAAACGTCGCCCTCGGCAAGAGTACGTAGAAGCACCTTTCTTTCGGTATCGGCAGAAAGTACCTCGGCACTGCCGCCAAGGATAACGACGAGATTTTTTTCATCACTGCAGGGTGATATCGCCTCTCCCGAGTTAAAAGAACGAATAGAAGAGCCGTCTATGAGCAGAGAAGAGAGCAATTTTTCGTTTGCACCCTTAAAAAGGGGGATGTCAAGAAGCATGTTAAGCGTTTCCTTCTCCATCTGAATATCCTTTCTTAAAAGTGTATCATATGAGACACTTTTATTATACCATATATTTCCGATATGTCAATAGTATTTTCTAAAATAAAACAAAAATCCCCCATGCCATAGCACAGGGGATAATGTTTTAATCTGCTTTTACGTATGCAGAAAGGT
Source organism: Oscillospiraceae bacterium (assembly GCA_015063495.1). GTDB lineage: Bacteria > Bacillota > Clostridia > Oscillospirales > CAG-272 > SIG710. The sequence continues at coordinate 65 of SVUB01000059.1, read as the reverse complement.
TACGGCGGTGGACTATATCAACACCTGTGAAATAGATGTCGATTATATCCTCAGCAGTTGCTCCT
>SVUB01000058.1 GCA_015063495.1 Oscillospiraceae bacterium | reverse complement strand
AGCACCTGTAAGTATTGCCGCCGCTGCCATGCAGATAAGAAGTGTAGTGTTAGAGAGCTTTCCTCCAAAATAGATAACGCAGGCAACGCTTGCAAGACAGCTCATTAGCACCTGTCCCTCTGCGCCTATATTCCAGAATTTCATCTTGAAAGCAGGTGTGACAGCAAGAGAGATACAAAGGAGCACCGCAAGATCCTTAAGCATCTTCCATGTTCTTCTCTCTGTTCCGAAAACGCCATCCCACATAGTCTTATAAAGCTCTATGGGGTTCACACCTAAAATAGCGTATACCAAAAATCCACAGAAAAGCATACCGAGTAGTATAGCCCCGAGACGGATAGATATTGACTGCCAAAGGGGCATTCTGTCACGCTTTACTATATGAAAAAGCGGTTCATGCACTTTTTCTGTTCTTTGTTTAGCCATTTGCAGAATCCTCCTTCGCTTTATTATCTTCGTATACAGATGTGCTCTTGGTCATAAGCAGGCCTATTTCTTCTTTAGTCGTATTTCTCGCATCTACGACACCTGTGACCTTACCTGAAGCAAGAACTATTATCTTATCGCAAAGTTCCACAAGAACGTCAAGGTCTTCACCAACGAAGATTACCGCAACGCCTCTCTCCTTCTGGTCGTTAAGGAGCTTATAGATGGTATAAGAGGAGTTTATGTCAAGTCCTCTTACAGGATAAGCTGCCATAAGTACAGACGGAGCAGAAGCTATCTCTCGACCGACAAGAACCTTCTGAACGTTACCGCCCGAAAGACGGCGAACAGGGGTAGATGCACTTGGAGTAGCTATCTCAAGGCTCCGGATTATATCCTTTGCAAGGTCTCTGGGGGAACGGCGATTAAGAAGCAGAGAACCGCCCTTCTTATAGCTTCGGAGCATCATATTGTCGATAATATCCATATTTCCGACAAGGCCCATTCCAAGTCTGTCCTCGGGAACAAAGGAAAGTCGCACTCCGAGATCTCTTATCTGAATAGGCGTTTTATCTCTGAGGTTTACCTCCTCATCGGTTTTGGGATTATGGTATCTTATCTCACCGCAGTCAAGATGCTGAAGGCCTGCAATTGCCTCAAGCAGCTCTCTCTGCCCGCTTCCCGCAATACCCGCAATACCGAGTATCTCACCCGAGCGTGCAGTAAAGGATATGTCGTCAAGCACCTTTATTCCGTCGTGATTTGTGAAGCTTATGCCGTTTACCATAAGCCTGTCCTTCGGCTCCTTAGGCTCAGGACGGTCTATGTTAAGCGTTATCTTCTTGCCGACCATCATCTCGGTAAGCTCATTCTCGGTAGTTGATGCGGTTTCAACAGTTGCCACGTGCTCTCCCTTACGGAGTACTGCAACTCTGTCGGAAACTGAAAGAACCTCATGAAGCTTATGTGTGATGATTATTATCGCCTTTCCGTCGTCTCTCATGCGGCGGAGAACGTCAAATAGCTTTTCGGTCTCCTGGGGGGTAAGAACGGCAGTAGGCTCGTCCAAAATAAGGATATCAGCGCCTCTGTAAAGCACCTTGATTATCTCAACGGTCTGCTTTTCGGATACAGACATCTCATATATCTTCTTTTTGGGGTCTATATTGAATCCGTAACGCTCGGATATCTCGAGCACACGGTTATTTACATCCTTAAGACTGTATTTTTTGCCATCCTTTATTCCGAGCACTATATTTTCGCTCGCAGAAAAAACATCAACAAGCTTAAAGTGCTGGTGTATCATTCCTATTCCATTCTTAAAAGCGTCCTTGGGAGAGCGGATGACAACTTCCTCTCTGTTGACGTATATATGACCTTTATCGGGGAAATATATTCCCGATATCATATTCATAAGTGTCGTCTTTCCGCAACCGTTTTCTCCAAGAACAGAAAGTATTTCTCCCTTGTAAACGGTGAGGTCTACGTTATTATTGGCTACAACCTTGCCAAAGGTCTTCGTAACACCACGAAGCTCAAGTGCAACAGATCTTTCCACGCTGTTACCTCCGTAAAAAATATAAGAACCTTATAATCCAAATGTGGCGGAGCGTTTTGCTCCGCCACTCAGTTTTACATTCGGATATTAGTATGCGCTGTTAAGAAGTGTGATACCGTCGATCTGTACGTCGAAGTAAGGAGCGCTTCTGAACTCGGACTCATGGAAGTAACCGTCAGAAACAACCTCTGTGTCGGGAGTGAAAGCGTCGTCTGTATCAACATCAGCCATGTAGGAGGCGAGAGCCTCACCCTTAACGGTGATGAAGCCTTCTGTAGCTGTGTCAAATACCTTAACAGTACCGTCAAGAAGACCAGCCTTAACCTCTGCGAGCTTCTCTACAGTTCCCTCTGCAGCAGCCTGTGTATTTACGTCTGTAAGTACAACAGAGCCTGTTGCGATAGTACCTGTGTAGTCAGCGGGGATAGCTTCACCCTTAGCTGTGTTCTCACAGATAAGCTTGAAGTAAGGAGCCCAGTTGATTCTGGAAGCTACGATGAATGTGTTGGGGCAATCCTCAACTGTGCTTCCGTTGTAGGAAACGTTGGGGATGTTTGCTTCCTCACAAGCTGTGGGAGCGCCCATAGAGTCTGCGTGCTGAGAAATGAGGTCGCAACCGCCGGCGATAAGAGCCTGAGCTGCGTTCTTCTCTGCTGTCTCATCATACCAAGAGCCTGTGAACTGAACGTCCATAACTACAGTGGGGCAAACAGACTTTGCGCCAAGGTAGAAGGATGTATAACCGGACATAACCTCTGCGTATGTGAATGCGCCAACGTAACCGATCTTCGGAACGTCGCCCTTAAGGTTGCCTGCAGCGATGATCTCGTTGAGCTTGAGACCTGCAGCAACACCTGCGAGGTATCTACCCTCATAGATAGAAGCGAATGCATTGTGGTAGTTGTCGAGCTTTTCAGTGTGAGCCATAGTACCTGTAGCATGGCAGAACTGAACGTTGGGGAATTCCTTTGCAGCCTTGATCATGTAAGTCTCATGACCGAAGGAGTCAGCGAAGATAACTGTGCAGCCCTCGTCAACGAGGTCGCAAGCTGCTTCGTAGCAAGCATCGGACTCGGGAATGTTCTTCTTCATGATAACCTGCTCGTCAGTAAGACCGAGAGCAGCCTTAGCCTCTTCTACGCCGTTCATAAAGTTGAGGTCGTAGGTAGAGAACTCATCGTGGAGAAGGATGACACCAAGCTTAACGTCGAGCTTGTCAGCTACGTCGCCTGTCTGTGCATCTGTGTCTGTGGACTTGCCATCATCAACGTTTGTTTCGCCGCAAGCTGTGAGAGCTACGAGAGAGAGAACGAGAAGCATAGCAAGTACAAGGGATAAAAACTTCTTCATGGTATTTTTCCTCCAAAAATTTTATTTACAAGGTTGCGGTTTTCCCGCTTTCCATAGTAAAAACAAAAAAATAGTGACAAGGTCACTACTATCGACAAGGTATGCAAAAAAGCAAAATCAACATCGATAGTCCGACCCTTTACGGCGGTCGGGTAGAAACTTCAAAACCCTATTATTTGGAATATATCGACCAATTCTATTTATAACAACATTTTACCTCATTTTCACCTAATTGTCAAGTCCATTTTTCGCAGATTAACGACAAATCGGGCTTCCCTTTTTTATACAAAGTGCACATATAAAATTATAAGACCGACATAAAAAAACGATACCGCAGTTTATACTGCGGTATCTTATATTTCATTTTTCAAAACCCTGGAGAAAGCCGTCCGCATCCGCAGAGCAGATATCTCCTCCGACGACCTTTCCTCTGTAAACGAGAATGTTTGCAAGCACCTTGCCCTCGTATCCCTCGTAATTGGTCACCTCGTAAGTATATCTCATAAGCTTTTTCTTTTTATACTTACCGAGATCAAGTCCCTGGCTCTTCTGGATCTCGTTATACCCTGCGAATATCTTATCAAATTCAGCAGGTATGAGTACCTCTTCGCTCTGCAGTGCGTCAGCACTTACCGTCCAGCCGAACTGTTCAAGGAATTTTATCCTATCCTCGTTCGTCTTGATCTTGCCATAGTTTATACTTACGCTCTTTGTCCCTGCACCGTCACCTGTCACCGCCACCGCCATATCAGGCTCATATGACGGAAGAAACGCGATAAGAGTTATGAGGGCAACAAGTGCAACGCATAAAATACCGAAAAATTTGATAGTGTTCGCTCTAAGCGAATATATGAACATATTTCCCTTCCTCCAAAACGAAATGACTTTACTTAATTATATTTGTCGTCAAAGAAAAATATGTATGAGAGAAAAATAAAAAAGCGTTTTCGTAAAACGAAAACGCTTTGATATTTTCGAGAATTAAGCTATAATTACGTACATTACTACTACGAGAATAGCAAAAATGATAGAAACAACGGTAGTAATATTAGAGATGGTCTTCTCCATCTTGCTCGCCTTGGACTTGCCGAAGAAAGTCTCTGCTCCGCCTGCGATAGTACCGGAGAGGCGCTTATCCTTACCGGACTGCATAAGAACTGCAGCGATCAGAAAGATTGCCATTACGAGAAGTACGATACCGAATATGAGTTTCATTTTATATTCCTCCAAAAAAATTGTTATTTCCTTTTTTAATTCCGCAAAAAGCACTTATGCGGGCAAATTCCTATAGATTATATCACACTTGTTTTGAAAAATCAATAGGAATTTGAAATTTTTACAAAATTATCTGTTTTTTCTTCAGTTTTCGGGCGCTTTATAGTTCACAATTGCCCGAAAAAGCTTCATAGACTTCTCATAATCCCTCTCAGTGGCACCTTTATTAAGAAGCGAAGTAAGAGTGCCTATCCTTCTTATGCAAAGAAGCGTATCCCGGGGAAGCTCGTTCACACCGGGGAAATAAGAACCAAAATCAGTCTCCGAAAGAAGTAGAGAATATTCGTCAAAGGCGCCCTTCGGTGTTTCATCGAACATCTCGGACAAAGGCATAAATCCGTTTGCCTCTTTTACCTCCTCATATAGATAAGGAGAAAGGAAGCATATCGAATATTCACCGGCAACTATAAGATTTTCAAACTTCTGCTTATTTTGCGCCATAAAAGCACCGTCTATATAAAAATCTCCCGTACCGCCATCCGTCTTCTCTGCCTCTTTTCTTGCCGCCTCAATGTCCTGCTTTGACATTATGTAATTTGAAACGACCTCAACGTATTTTTCACCGTCTCCGTTAAAATCCTCGGGCAGAACGACATTCAGAGCCTTTCTGAAATTATTCATCTGCTCTCCTTCAATTATATCGGGTCCGGCATACATAACGTATGCATCCACATTCTCCTTTTCGCACATCTGTAATGTGCAGACGAGGATGACGAACACCGCAAAAATTATACCGATAGTCTGCCACTTATAGTGATACCAAAAATTATCAAACCATTTAGCGAATTTGCTATCGACCTTAATATCGCCGCCACTGTATTTATCCATTTTTTCTCCTTATATAAGTAAGGGCACTGCGAGAGACGCAGTGCCCTTTTTAATATGTCTGTCTTAACATCTCCCCTTAAGTATAACACAGAAGAGAATGTTTGTCAACCGATATAAACGAGTCTTTTACCTGATTTCCCATCCGAATCGGTGTATTTAATAAGCAGATATTTTGCCCCGTTATCCTCATAGGTGCTGTAAGAGTGATTTACCGTTCCCGTAAGATCGACCGTTATATCGGACACCAGGGCGGAAAATTCGGTGTTGTAAAGACGCACTCTTATTTTTTCCTCACCGGATATCGTCACAAAGTATTTGTCTCCGAAAGGAATCTTCATAAGATAATCGTCCTTGCTTATCTTTTCACCTGTGTATTTTACGTCTCCCGTTATAAGGTCGATGAATACGTAACTTGATTTATACGGAATGAGTCCGTATCTGGTATTATTCTCAAAGCATATAAGCTCCGAGGTATCGAGCTGAAAATATATATTCTTTCCGTCCTCAATATACACCGAAAGAACGCCGGTCGAAAGATCGTAGCTGCCACCCTTTATAGTCTTATTCTTCTCATATGAGTAAGAGGTAACAAAAAGATTGTTTTCTCCGATGATATAAGCATGTGTTGCGCCTTCAAGTCCTGTCAGCTCCTCAATATCGGTGCATTTTCCGCTCGTGCGGTCAAAATAGTATGCCTTCTCGCCCTTATTGCACCAGAACACAACACCCATGGAATCATCCGAGCAATGAACGTAAAATGCAGAGTCAATAACCTCGTCAGGTACATCCTTAAAGATATCTATCACCTTGCCGCTATTAAGCTCTACAAGATACCATTCGTTCTGCGAATTTCGCTCGCCGCCTACGTACAAAAGAACACTTCCGTTATCAAATACCTGCTCGATATGCCACAAGTATTTTTCATTATCGGGATATCCGTCCTTTGCCTTTTCGCCCTTTCCCACTACCGTGTGTCCAAGCTCCTCGTACCAGACAAGATCTATAAGCTTGTTTCCGCTCTTTGCCGAGATCGCCGTCTTAAGCGTTCTTTTTGCAGAATCATCATAATGAACACCAAGTCTTTCTCCAACGTAAGCTTCGTCAACTATACCACGGTACTCGAATTTCAGCCAATTATCAGAATCGGTATATGAGAAGTTATCAAAACGAACATAGAAGGTATCAGCACCGTTTGTCAGCTCAATAACAAACTCACATTCGCCGCTTCCACCGCCACCGCCAACGTAAATCGGCTTTGCAGAATCATATTCAACGTCATTTGGTATCTCGGCATCTATTGAGTAAATAAAGTCAAAATCTTGAGTGTAATATATGTAATATTCTCTCGGGTCATATCCACTCTGGAGAAAATACAGATAGGTATCTGTGGCAAATATCCTGTGATAGAAAAGCTGTGATGCATATTCGGTAGGCATATGAGCAAAAAAAGCCTCGGGAGAGATCGTTTCTATATCATTTCCCGTTTCATAAGACGGTTCATCTACCTTCTCGTCTTCATAAGTGCGGACTATCATATAGAGCTTATCTTCATAAAGGTAAAGACCGTTATTGAGATCAGCAGTCCTTGCTTCAAAGGTTGTCAATTTCTCGGAAAAATCGATGGGATAAACGCTAACCTTTGACTTTTCCTCGCTATCGGGTCTCACAATGCTGTATTCAAGGTCGTATGCGTACCACGCATTATCCTGATGTGTCCAGTCAACAGAACCGTAAAGCGGAAAAACGTCTGTTTCGCCGTCAACAACTCTCGTTGCAATAAGTTCAAATTCCTCGTTTACATTTGACTTCCATATGTTTTTATATTCGTAGTCCTGCGCTTCACAAACGTAAAAGGAACCGTCATCCTCAAGACCGATAACGCCGTGGCCTTCGAGGTATTCTTTTTTCTCATCGGTGGCAAGATCGTATATTCCGTATCCAATAGACCATTCCCAACCGCCGATGGTATAAAGGAATTTCGTCTCGTCTATGAATCCTACGGGGGTATACCCTCTGACATCCTGTACTCCAGCTTTTCTTCCGTCGATCTCATCGTCAAGCATTATATTTATAAGCGGAGAATACATTCCATCCGGTGTGATGACCTCAATCCCTCCTCCGTTGTAACCATCATACGTCATCTTGAGAAGCGAATATTTGCCGTCTGGTGATGTAATGTATCTTTCACACATAGGAAACATCTCATGCTCGGTCTCCTCTACGCTGAGCACTCCATCCTTATACACTACCTCAAAAGCGCATTGAATTGTATAACTTACAGGATTATTATTTTCTATACGGGAATCAAAGAGGATACAACCGTTCTTTGTATAGGAGATGGTAGACGGGATACAGTCTTCGGTATAGAATGGTCTCGAAGAAACAAAGCTTCCCTTTCCGACATCAAAAACGTGGAAGCGGACCTCATAATTCTTCTCCCCATCGCCGTACTGCTCGTATGACATATACACCCAGCAGTTCTTGCCCAGAGGATATCTTACGTTTCTTGCATCTCCTACCGGGTATGGAACTGCCACAAATTCAAGGTCTGAAGCGTTCTCGGTAACTTCAAAATATTCACTCGGGTCAAGCACGGTATCGGATATATCTTCGGTATTTTCTCCGATGTTCTCGGTATCATTTGCTACCTTTCCACCGATAAAAGAACAACCGACGGCACTTATTACCAAAACGAGCGCCAAAACAGCGGCAAGGATACGGTTTTTATGCTTTTCTGTCATCATTTTTACACGTTCCTTAACCGAGCCGCTTGCAAGACCTACAAGCGCCGCACGGCGGCGAGGAAGCATATCTATTATCACACGTGCGTAGTCAAATCTCCTTTTCTCTCCTATCCTTGAAAGCACGGAATGGTCGCAGGCAAGCTCCGCATCCTGCTTTGAAAGTATAGCTGCCGCCCAGACGAGCGGATTCCACCAAAATGCGATAAGTGCAAAGATGCGTATAATAGACCAGATATGGTCTCCGTGGCGCAGATGTGTCACCTCGTGCAGAATAATAAATGCACGTGATTCATTTTTAAGTGCGTCGGGCGTAAGATATATCGCAGGTCTGAAAAGACCTATAAGGCTCGGTGCGCCAACGCTTTCGGAAAGGTATATCTTTGTTTTCCCGGCACGTCCGATAAGTTTTCTGTCACGTCTTATCTTGAGATAGAAACACGCACCACTAAATGCAAATATAACGGCAACTCCTAAAGAGCCTACGCCACAAATTACCTTTGTAAGAACCAAAAGTCCTATCTTCGGAAGAGCGGGTCTTGAAGTGTCGGCAGGTTTATCGACCGGATCTACCGATAAGCCGGGAATGTCGGGATCTACACTCGGTATGCTCGGCTGTGGGAATACAGGCGTAACTTCACCTGCAGTATCAGCGTCGTTGATGCCGGGAAGAGTCTCTATATTATTTTGAACTTCGCCGGTGGAGACAGATGGGTTCACGACATCTTCGCTCGTTTGCCCGAATCCTATATTTCCCTGCTCCGGTAATTTTTCGTTGTTCCCTTGCGTTATGACCACCTCGGAAGTGCCGAAAAAGCTCGGCAAGGTCATCTCAAATAGAGAAAAAGGCATACAGAGCT
>SVUB01000057.1 GCA_015063495.1 Oscillospiraceae bacterium | reverse complement strand
GGTATTTTACCTGCCGCATACATTCTCTCCTCGAAGTCGACGGAGAGGGGAAGGAAGTCGATACCGTCTCTGGGCTTTGCGCTGGCAGTTGCACAGCAGAGAATAGCTGTCTCGCCGTAGCGAACCATTACAGAGCCGTTTGCAAGGCCTGCCATCTTACCTGTTTCAATAACGAGCGGACGGCCTGCGAGGGTGTAGTTAAACACCTTGAAATTTTTGAACTCCATTGCGGAGCTGATGATTCCGGACATTTTTTATTCCTCCGTAAAATTTTATTTTCACCGTTTTATACAGAGGCTTAGCACTTAAACGGGCACTGGAAGCACTCCGATGCACATTTAACTGCTAAGGCTTTTATCTGTAAAAAAACGGCAATTTGCAAAAAATCCTGAAAAACAGTATGGAGTGAGGAGCGAAAGCCTTGCTCTCACCCTCACTCCGCTGTTTTTAATTACTTTCTCAGACCAAGTCTCTCAACGATAGAGCGGTAACGCTCGATGTCTACCTTCTGGAGGTAACCGAGAAGGTTTCTTCTGTGACCTACCATCTTGAGAAGGCCGCGACGGCTGTGATGGTCGCCCTTGTTGCTCTTTAAGTGCTCGGTAAGATTGTTGATACGAGCTGTGAGGAGCGCGATCTGTACCTCAGGCGAGCCTGTGTCACCCTCGCAAGTAGCGTACTTCTTGATGATTGCCTGCTTTTCTTCCTTAAGCATCATGATTTTTCACCTCATTAAAATATTTATTTATGCGCATACACAGAGGGCGGTAGGTGAAGCTCCCGTAAGGGCTTATACCGTGAACCGAGCATGCGTATATTCATTTTCAGTGGCCAAAAGGCCACATTCCAAAAGATTATAACATACTTTTTTCCATTTGTAAAGAGTTTTTTTAACTTTTTGGAAAAATATTTTTGAAAAATCCGAAAAATTACATTTTTAGCACTTCTGCGGTCGCACTTTTACGTAGGGCAAGTATTCCCGAGAAGATAAGCATAGCGCCGAATATTTTTCTTGTAATACGGCTTCCGAGAAGCTCGAGCAGTACCGTACCCGACGCCGCACCTATGAGGCCGAAGATAATGAGAGTAGTCACCACGCTGTAATATATTTTTCTGTGAACAAGGTGATAAAGCATCGCAGAGCCCGACGAGAAAAGGAAAAACAGCAGATTTACTCCCTGCGCACCTATCTGCTCGTAGCCCTCAATTAAGGTAAGGTATATTACGAGAAGACCGCCGCTGCCGACACCGAGTCCCGAGAGAACTGCGGCGCCGATTCCAAATATAAAATCTATCATTTTTTTACCTCATGACCATATATATTCCCGACCAGATAACGAGCAGGGCAAATATTCTCTTGAGCCAGACGGTGCTTATTCTTGAGAGAAGAAAAGCACCCACAAGGCCTCCTGCGATCGCAGGAATTACGAACGAGCTGAAGCGCTCGGTCGAAATGTTGCCCTTGCCCGCATAAATGGCGGTCGAGAGCAGGGATATAGGGAGCGTTGCCGCTATGACGTTTGCAAAAATATCACGTCTCTCTATTTCGTCCTCCATTGCCTTCTCAAGCACGAAGGTCATTATAATTCCCCCGCCCGCACCGAGCAGACCGTTGGCAAGTCCCCCTGCGAGTCCCCCAAGGGCGAGAAGTGTAAATTTAGCGTTTGAGCCGAGTTTTTTCTTTATCATATATTCTCCATGCAAAAATTGCCGATATAACTCTTGTATTTTTTATATAAAAGTGTTATAATGTAAAATAGGTATTTGTAATATTTTTTGCGCACGGTGTTATTATATACGAAAAACAGGGTAACCAAAGAAAGGTAAAGACTCAGATGAAGAAAAACGAAAAGAAAAAAGCTCCCGCTAAAAAAACGGCAAGAGCAGAAAAAAATAAAGCAACAAAAGCACCCGAAAGGAAAGCGGACCGCTCAAAGCAGCTTATCCATCAGATCATCCCGTATATTTTTGCGGTAGTTGCCCTTTTCCTTTTCATATGCTTTTTGCTTGTAAGCGTGCTTGATAAGCCGGACTCGATGGGAGTAATAGGAAAGGCGATAAACGGACTTCTCCTCGGTCTTCTTGGCTTTGGCGCATTTCTTATACCGCTTCTTCTCGCTTACCTTGCGATAGTCTGGCGTAAGAGCATAGACGCCGACCAGACGGGATATAAGATTTTCTTCTCCTGTGCGGCAGTGCTTCTGGTTTCTGCACTTATCCACGTTTGTGTTCTTGAGGGCGGTGCTGAAGGTACGTTTAATCCGATAAAGCTCTGGCAGAGCGGATGTGCTCTCTCAAGCGGAGGACTTATCGGCGGATTTATAGGTCAGCTTTCATATCTCGGACTTCGCTTCTGGGGCTCACTTATCGTTATTATTGCGGTGCTTTCAATAACGGTGATGTTCCTTTTCGGAATGACGCCCGACAATATAATCCTTTATTTCAAATATAAGGCAAAGCTCCGTGCGGAAAAACGTGAGGAGGCTGCGCTGCGAGGCGAGGATCCGGTATTTATAGACAAGCCCCGATTCACACCGAATGATATTGAAGCGGAGCAGGTTCAGGAGAGAGTCAGAGGAAAGAGAAAGCGTAATTTCGATGTTGAAATAGAGCCTGATACCGATACGGGCGCAACGCCCGAGGACCTCGGACTTGAATTTATGAACAACCCCGAGGAAATGATAGCGCAGAAAGCGGTGCTTGAGGAGGTAAATAAGCCGACCTCGGACCCCGTTTCGGATAGCGGAATAGAGGGCGGAAGGCTTGCTGAGGTCGATGAAAAAGAGCTTGACGACAGCCTTGACGCACTTTTCGGAATAGAAAACACAGAAAAAGAGGATACCGTCCCCTTTGACGATATGCCCAAAAAAGCGGAATCCGACGATGATTTTCTCACCGTCTCAAAGGAGAGCATAACCGATATCCGTCCCGAAAGACCGCTTACGGGTGAGCAGATGCGTGCGGAAATATATCCGCCGATAAGTCTGCTTTCAGAGGATAAGAACATAAAGACAGATAATATCTCCGCAGAGCTTCGCTCAACTGCCGAAAAGCTCCAGGAAACGCTGATGAGCTTTAACGTAAAAACGAAGATAGTCGGCTTCTCAAGAGGCCCCACAGTCACAAGATACGAGCTTCAGCCGGAGGCGGGTACAAGAGTTCGCTCGATAGCAAATCTTGTTGACGATATCGCCCTTAACCTTGCGGCAACGGGCGTGCGTATAGAAGCGCCTATCCCGGGTAAGAGCGCAGTCGGCGTTGAGGTGCCCAATAAGAGTGCGAGCACGGTATATCTGCGCACACTAATCGAGAGCCAGAAGTTTGCCGAAAGCAAGAGTAAGATAACTGCTTGTCTTGGTGCTGACGTTGCAGGCAACCCGATAATTTTTGACGTTGCAAAGATGCCTCACCTGCTTATTGCAGGTGCTACCGGTATGGGTAAGTCGGTATGTATCAACAGTATCATCATAAGCCTTCTCTATAAGGCTCTGCCAAAGGACTTAAAGCTTCTTCTTATCGACCCCAAAAAGGTTGAATTCAATATCTACAAGGATATTCCTCATCTTATCGCCCCCATCGTTTGCGACCCCAAAAAATCTGCGGGAGCGCTTATCAAGATGGTCGAGGAGATGGAGAGACGCTTTGAGCTTATCGAGGAGGTCGGTGTAAGAGACCTTAAATCCTATAATGAGATAACGAAGGACGACCCCGACCGTGAGCATTTGCCGCAGATAGTTATTATCATCGACGAGCTTGCCGATCTTATGATGACAACGCCCGATGACGTTGAAAACTCCATCTGCCGTCTTGCACAGAAGGCAAGAGCAGCGGGTATGCACATAATCATTGGTACACAGCGTCCCTCGGTTGACGTCATCACAGGTCTTATCAAGGCAAATATTCCTTCAAGAATTGCGTTTACCGTTGCTTCTCAGGTGGACTCGAGAACAATTATAGACATCGCAGGTGCCGAAAAGCTTATCGGACGAGGCGATATGCTTTACGCTCCCGTAGGTGCATCAAAGCCTATCCGTGTTCAGGGTGCTTTTGTCAGCGACAGCGAGGTAGAATCAATCTGTGAATACATCAAGACCAATACAGGTAAGGCCGAGTATGATAACACTATCGTAAACGGCATCGAGGAAGCGGCGGCAAGGCTCGATTCGGGCAAGAAGGGCGGTTCCTCGGCAGATGTGGGCGGCTCTATGGGAGATGACTCGGGCGACCCGATGCTTCGTCCCGCTATTGAGCTTGCTATCGACTGCGGAAAGATATCCACCTCTCTTATTCAGCGCCGTCTCTCTCTCGGATACGGCAGGGCCGCAAAGCTTATCGATAAGATGGAGCAGCTCGGATACGTCAGTGCACAGGATGGCCAAAAGCCTCGTGAGGTTCTGATAACAAAGCAGATGTATATGGAAATGGTCGTCAATAACGATATTCAGTAAAAAGGAACAAAAAATGGGAAAGTTTATAGTAATAGACGGTCTTGACGGCTCGGGCAAGGGCACGCAGTCGGAAATTCTTAAAAAAAGACTTGAGGAAAACGGCATAAAGGTTCGTCTTCTCTCCTTTCCGATGTATGAATCGGAGAGCAGTGCTCTTGTGAGAATGTATCTTGGCGGTGCACTTGGAAGCGATCCGAGCGATACCAACGCCTATGCGGCCTCGTCCTTCTTTGCCGCAGACAGATATATCAGCTACCGCACCGACTGGAAAAAGGATATTGAGGACGAGAATACCGTGGTCATAGCAAACAGATTTACCACGGCAAATGCGGTGCATCAGCTCTCAAAGATGCCGAGAGACGAATGGGATGCTTTTCTCGACTGGCTCTGGGATTACGAGTATAAAAAGCTTGGCGTTCCGTCGCCCGATCTTGTGCTCTATCTTGAAATGACGCCCGAGATATCAATGAAGCTCGTCAGTCACCGCTCGGACGAAACGGGGCAGGTAAAGGATATCCACGAGCTTGACCCCGAACACCTTAAAAACAGCTATCGTGCCGCAATTTATTCCTCGGATAAGCTCGGCTGGGAAAGAATATGCTGTTATCGGGACGGCGAGCCGCTCTCAATTGACGAAATTTCCGAAATGATAGCCGAGAAGGTGCATAACTCCCTCCGCCTTTACGTAAAATAAGCGAAAAAAGGAGTTGTCTATGGAAAAGGATATTATCGTTAGGGCGATAAGATTTTTGATGCACGTGTGGCAAAAGGCGAAAAAGCCTGTGCTCCGTGCGAGAATGGCAGGAAAGTTCACCGTTCTTCCGTCAAGGGATAGCGGAGAGAAGGGAAAGCCCGTGGCTCTTTTCAGAGGCTCAAAGGACGTCACTCTTATATATCTGCTTCTTGCTCTCGTCTTTATGCCCTGTGCTTTACGCACACTTATTAAGATATTTTATTAAATTAAAAGCTATTGTGCATTGCACAATAGCTTTTTTCGTTAAAAAAGAGGTTAAGCTCTGTACAAAAGCGCTTTTTTGTGATATAATATAAAGTTGGATAAAAAGTTAAAACGTGAAAGGATGCCCTGTCGTGAAGCATTTACTTAAACACGCAAAAAAATATAAAAAGGAAGTCGTCTGCGGACCGCTTTTTAAGCTCTTTGAGGCTACCTTTGAGCTTGGAGTGCCGCTCGTTATGCAGCAGATAATCGACGTGGGAATAGGCGAGGGGAGACAGCGCTACATAATCGGGATGTCTCTTGTTCTGGTGCTTCTTGGCGTTCTCGGACTTGCAAGCACGCTCGTCGCACAGTATTTTTCCGCAAAGGCGGCGGTAAATATTGTGGGCGGAATGAAGCGAGACCTCCTCTTTCACATTCAGTCGCTTTCATTTACAGAGCTTGATAAGGTGGGAACGTCAACTCTCATAACAAGAATGACAAGCGACGCAAATCAGCTTCAAAACGGTATAAATCTTACCTTGCGTCTGTTTATGCGTTCTCCTTTTATAGTGTTCGGAGCGATGATAATGGCCTTTACCATCGACGTAAAGAGTGCCCTTACCTTTGCCGCAGTCATACCGCTTCTCTCTATCGTAGTATTCGGAATAATGCTTATCTGTATTCCCCTTTACAGGGGAGTTCAGCAGAAGCTTGACGGTGTTCTCTCTATTACACGTGAAAACCTCTCAGGCGTAAGAGTTATCCGTGCATTTCGCCGTGAGCCCTTTGAAAAATCACGCTTTAACGAGAGATGCGAGGAGCTTTCACGTGAGCAGGAGAGAGTGGGCAGAATTTCTGCTCTTATGAATCCGCTTACATACGTGCTTATCAATGTAGCTGTCCTTGTTCTTATATATATCGGAGCCATAAGGGTTGAAACGGGAATTTTAACACAGGGTGCGGTAATTGCGCTCTATAACTATATGTCGCAGATACTTGTTGAGCTGATAAAGTTTGCAAGTCTTATAATCACGATAACGAAATCTGTTGCAAGCGAGCACAGAATGGAGGGGATATTTGAAATAAAGTCCTCTATGGAGATGAAAGAGAACGGGATAATGCCCGAGAATATCGGAAACGTATCCTTTAAGAACGTGTCGCTTACGTATGAGGGAGCTTCCGAGCCGTCGCTTGAGGGAATAAGCTTTGAGGCAAACCGTGGCGAAACTATCGGAATTATCGGCGGTACGGGCTCGGGCAAAAGCTCTCTTGTAAATCTTATCCCCCGTTTTTATGACGCAAGTGAGGGCGAGATCACGCTCGGCGGAGTGAACGTAAAGGAGCTTGATGCCGCAGTTTTACGTGAAAAGGTGGGAGTCGTACCGCAGAGAGCGGTGCTTTTCCGTGGCTCTGTCAGAGAAAATCTGCTCTGGGGCAACGAGAATGCTGACGACGAAACCATAAAAGAAGCACTTGACGCTTCACAGTCTTCTGAATTTATCTCAAAAAAGGAAAAGGGAATAGAGGAGACGGTGGAGCAGGGGGGCAGGAATTTTTCGGGCGGTCAGCGTCAGAGATTGACTATCGCAAGAGCGCTTGTTCGCCGTCCCGAGGTGCTTATTCTTGACGATAGCACGAGTGCCCTCGATTTTGCGACCGATGCGGCGCTTCGCCGTGCTGTAAGCGAGCTTGACTTTGCACCTACCGTATTTATCGTCTCTCAAAGAACGTCGTCTCTAAAAAATGCAGATAAGATAATAGTGCTTGATGACGGAAAGCAGGTCGGACTTGGCACTCATGAGGAGCTGCTTTCGTCCTGTCCCGTCTACCGTGAGATACATGAGTCGCAGTTCAGAAGGGAGGGGGAGAAAATATGAAGACCTCAAAAATAATCCCGAAGGTATTGAGATTTCTTCGTCCGTATTCATTTTTAACCCTTCTGTCCGTGATCATCTCGGCGGCAAGCGTTTTTCTTACCCTTTACGTCCCCATTCTTATAGGTGAGGCAATAGACCTTATAATCGAGAAGGGAAATGTCGATATCGAGGGGATAGTGCCTATTCTCGTGCGTGCATTTGTCTGCGTTGCCGCAACGGCGCTCCTTAACTGGACAGTAAGCACGATAAATAACAAAATAACCTTCGAGGTAATACGAGACGTGCGTAAAAATGCGTTCAGAAAGCTTGAGGAGCTTCCGCTCTCCTACCTTGACTCGCACCCCTCGGGTGATATCGTAAGCCGTATCATAAGTGACGTTGACAGCTTTGCCGACGGACTTCTTCTCGGCTTTACACAGTTCTTTACCGGAGTTCTGACAATACTTGGAACGCTCATATTTATGTTTGCTCTGAATCCCGTGATTGCGGTTATAGTTGTGGTGCTCACTCCTCTTTCACTCTTTGTTGCACGCTTCGTTTCAAAGCACACGTATGATATGTTCAAGGTGCAGTCCGAGACGAGAGGCGAGCAGACCGCACTTATCGACGAAGCGATAGGCGAGCAGAAGGTCGTTAAGGCATTTTCCCGTGAGGACGAGATAATGGAGAGCTTTGACGAGATAAACGAGAGACTTATCCGTGCCTCGGTCAAGGCCACCTTCTTTTCCTCTCTCGTCAACCCCTGCACACGATTTGTAAACAGTCTTGTTTATGCGGCAGTGGGATGCTTCGGTGCTCTATTCGTTGCTTTCGGAAGCGGTGCGATGACGGTCGGAACGCTTTCCTGCTTCCTTGGCTACGCAAATCAGTATACAAAGCCTTTTAATGAAATTTCGGGCGTTATCACCGAGCTTCAGAACGCTCTCGCCTGTGCCGAGCGAATATTTGACTTCATTGAGGAGAAGCCAAGAACTCCCGACAAGGCTGATGCCGTGGTCATGGATAACGTCAGCGGCAAGGTGAAGCTTGATAACGTATACTTTTCCTACGTTCCGGAGCAGAAGCTTATAGAAGATCTGAATCTTGAGGCTTCTCCCGGTCAGAGAATAGCCATCGTCGGCCCTACGGGATGCGGAAAGACCACGGTTATCAACCTGCTTATGCGTTTTTATGACGTTTCGTCGGGTGCGATATCGGTCGATGACGTAGACGTGAGAGATATGACACGCTCTTCGCTTCGCTCCTCCTTTGGAATGGTGCTTCAGGACACCTGGCTTATGAGAGGAACCGTGCGTGACAACATAAGTATGGGCAAGCCTGATGCAACAGGTGAGGAGATAATAGCGGCGGCAAAGGCGGCTCACGCACATAGCTTTATAAAGCGTCTGCCGAATGGCTATGATACTCTGCTCGACGAAAATGGAGAAAACCTGTCACAGGGACAAAGACAGCTTCTCTCGATAGCGAGAGTTATGCTCTGCCTTCCCCCGATGCTCATTCTCGACGAGGCGACCTCGTCTATCGACACCCGTACCGAAATGAAGATACAGGATGCCTTTTTGAAAATGATGAAGGGAAGAACGAGTTTTATCGTGGCTCACCGTCTCTCAACCATAAGAGAAGCGGACGTTATTCTCGTTATGCGTGACGGGAACGTCATAGAAAAAGGCTCTCATGATGAGCTTCTTGCGGCAGGCGGATTTTACGCCGAGCTTTATAACAGTCAATTTGCTTCTTAAAAGGATATAATATGAAAAACAATAATAAAATGCCCTTCCCCGACGAGGGAATGGAATTTTTGCCGCTTTCACGAGCCGAAATGGATTTACGCGGATGGGATGCTCCCGATTTTGTATACGTAACGGGTGATGCGTACGTTGACCATCCGTCCTTTGGCGTTGCCATAATCTCTCGAGTGCTTGAGGATGCGGGATACAGGGTAGCCATACTTTCCCAGCCCGATTACAAAAGCTGTGAGGGCTTTAAGATATACGGCAGACCAAGGCTCGGATTTCTCGTAACTGCGGGAAATATCGACTCTATGGTAGCGCACTATACCGCTGCAAAGAGAAAACGCTCCTACGATTACTATTCTGCGGGCGGTAAAATGGGAAACAGACCCGATAGAGCCACTATCGTTTACTGTAACCGTATCCGTGAGGCTTACGGTGACGTGCCGATAATTATCGGCGGGCTTGAAGCATCGCTTCGCCGCTTTGCTCA
>SVUB01000056.1 GCA_015063495.1 Oscillospiraceae bacterium | reverse complement strand
CATACCAATCCAAAAATCACATTTCATGCCGATCCAAGCCAAGAAGAATTGTGGATCAGCGTACTCAATAGCATACATTTGCAAGGGTATAGCTCTTTTGATTTCGATTGATTTTGTATCAAAATTACAGTTATTTGCCAAAATAAAGGATACCCAAATGGGTATCCTTTATTTTTTTGCGGAAGAGATTTGAACTCGAGCACCGGGTACCGGACAAGGGCTTTGAGCCCGAGCGCTCGCAGTGCGAGAAAAAGCGAGGGCGAGAAGGGAAAAAACAAGGAGCAGACGGCTCACGCTACTGCGTACGGGCCGTCTGCGACTATGCTTTTGAGCGGGCAGCCTTGCTGATTCAAATCTCTCCTTTTTCAACACAAAATGTTGTACAGATGTTGTACTTTTTGAGATTAAAAAGTGTTGTTTTTTTCGACACTATATGATATAATTATTTCGTAGTTTATAAAAAAGAAAATCAATTCAAAGAAAGACTTTTAACTTATGAAAAAAATCAAAAAAACCTCCGAACTTCTTTGGCTTTTTGGAATTATATTCGTTGCTCTCGGAGTCTCAATATGCAGTAAAGCCGATCTCGGTGTCTCAATGATAGCAGCCCCCGCTTTTGTAATATCCGAAGCTATAAATTCAATCAGTATAAATTTAAGCGTCGGCGTCACGGAATATATAATTCAAGGCGTTATGCTAATCGCTCTATGCTTTATTATCCGCAGATTTAATTGGAGATTTTTACTCGCCTTTGCCGTGGCTATACTCTACGGCTACACCCTCGATTTCTTTTTGTGGCTTCTTGGCGACGTTTCATTCACCACGGTTCAGATGCGCTGGGTAATGCTTATCGTCGGTGATATAATAACCGCATTTGGTGTTGCGTGCTTCTTCCGCACGTATATGCCGCTTCAGGTCTATGAGCTTTTTGTTGCAGAGCTCGCAGAACGCTTTGGCTTCAATATAAACAAAACCAAATGGGCATTTGATATGACCTTGCTTGCCATTTCGATAACTCTTGCCTTCTCTCTTTTCGGAGATGCGGTGTCATTTGACTGGTCAAAAATAGGCTACACCTCTTTCCACAGCATAGGTCTTGGCACGCTTGTGACAACAGCAATAAATTCACCGATAATTGCCTTTATGGGCAGGATTATTGACAAAATTTTTGACCCCTCTCCCATCTCGCCCGGACTTGAGAAGGTACTAAAACGCAACTAAATACTAAAATACCGAAAGGAAGCTAAAAAATGATAATCACAAATATAAACAGCCCCTAGCTTAGAAATTACGCAAAGCTAAATTACCTTTTTCCCGAAGCCTTTGAGAAAATAAAGGAGTTCCTTGAAAACGAGCCCGAGGTCGGCAAATACGAGCTCTGCGGAGACAAGCTTTTTGTCAGCGTGATAGAGTATGAAACAAAGAAAACAAGCGACACAGTCTTTGAAACACACAAGAATTATGCCGATATTCAGCTTATTCTCCGAGGCGAGGAGTTCTTCTGCTTTGAAACGCCCGATAAGCTCACAGCAACAGGTGCCTACATCCCCGAAAAGGACTGCACCTTTTACGGCTTCAACGATAAATACGGTAAAATAAGACTCTGCAGAGGCGAGATGGCAATAGTCTTCCCCGACGACGCTCACGCACCTGCAATTATGACAGGTGACACGCCCCGCACCGTAAAAAAAGCGGTTTTTAAGGTTTCTGTAAAATAAAATGAAAAAGGAACGCATATGCGTTCCTTTTTATTTATCATTTATCTCTGCACTCTGCCGCTTCCGTCGCCGCCTGCGAGCTTACTTACCTCAGCAACGCTCACACGGTTGAAGTCGCCCTCGATAGAGTGCTTAAGAGCCGACGCCGCAACGGCAAACTCAATTGCCTCCTGCGTGCTCTTATCCGAAAGAAGTGCGTAGATGAGTCCTGCTCCAAACGAGTCCCCACCGCCGACACGGTCAACAATGTGAAGATGATAGGTCTTCGAGAAGCAGTAGTTCTCACCGTCGTAAAGCATTGCCGCCCAGTCGTTATCGTTTGCGGAGATCGAGGAACGAAGCGTTATCGCTACCTTCTCAAATCCAAACTTATCTGCAAGCTGCTTTGCAACAGACTTATAGCCCTCATGATTGAGCTTACCGCCGTAAATATCGGTATTCTCTGCCTCGATTCCGAATACGTCCTTTGCGTCCTCCTCGTTGGAGATGCAAACGTCGACGTATTGACAAAGGTCGGTCATAGCCGCTCCTGCCTCGTCTCTTGTCCAGAGCTTGCCGCGGTAATTAAGGTCGCAGGAGATCTTTACTCCTCTTGCCTTTGCCGCCTTGCACGCCTCACGGCAGATCTCTACCATGTTGCCGCCGAGTGCGGGAGTTATTCCTGTAAAATGGAACCAATCGGCACCCTCAAAAATAGAATCCCAGTCAAAATCTGTAGTAGACGCCTGCTGGATAGCGGAATATGCTCTATCGTAGATGCATACCGAACCACGCTGTGAAGCGCCCTTTTCAAGATAGTAAATACCTACACGCTCACCGCCGATGGCTGCTATCTTGTCAAAGGCTAAAAATTCGTCTATGTTACTACGGTCAACACCGCCCGTGGGGATAAATTTAACCTGCGAAAAGGGTGTGGAAAGAGATACATCGACAGAGTAGAGGACGTAACAAAGGTAACTGTTTACTCAAACCTTCCCGAGGTAGAGCTTTTTGTTAACGATAAGAGCATTGGTAAAAAGAGTACAAGCGACCATTTCTTCTATTTCGAGGTCAAGAACGTAGGTGAATCCACTATCGTTGCAAAGGCGGGAGAGCTTTCTGACGAGGGCAAGATCCGCAAGGTCGATGAGATGAATATGGATTATGTTCTCCGAGAGGTTGGAGCAGTTCTCAACTGGTTTGATATTGATGCCCCCGCAGGACGCTTCTCACCAAACGACACCCTTGGCGATATTATGGGCTGTCTGCGTGGAAAGCTTTGGTTTGCGAAGTTCGGCCTTACTCTCAAAAAGAAAATGAACGAGGGCAAGAAGAGCGAGGAGAAAAAATCCGGTGGATTTGACGTAGACCTTAGTTCCGGTGGCGAACTTATGGAAATGATGAGCGGATTTACAGTTCTTCGTCTCACGGGTATGATGGGAATGATGAATATAAGCTTTACAAAGGAAGAGCTCTTAGCTCTTAATGCAAAGCTCAACAAGATAAGAAAGCCTAAAAAGAAGTGATATAAAAATGAGTGTCCCGCTACGGCGGGACACTTCTCTTTTGGTGCGATTTCTTATTGTTTTTTGTGTCTTTTTGTAGTATAATAAGTGTATATAAAAATATACAGAGGATAAAAATTAAGAATGAAAAAATTTGAAGGACTTCTTGTCTGCACAGACCTTGACGGAACACTTCTGCGCTCAGACAAGTCGATATCTAAGGAAAATCTTGAGGCAATAGAGCATTTTAAGGCTGAGGGTGGCCTATTCACCTTTATAACAGGCAGAATGCCATGCACCTCAGGCGATATATATAACGTAGTTCATCCTAATGCCCCTTTTGGATGTATTAACGGAGGAGGAATATACGACCACCGCACCTCAAGTTATATATGGACGCTCCCAATATCCAATGAGGCCATAGAGCTTGCGGAATACGCCGCAGAAATGATTCCCGAAATAGGCTATCAGGCAAACACGTTTGACAGAATATACTTTTGCCGTGAAAACTCGGCAATGGAGCATTTCAGAAAGGTGACGAATACTCCTAACGTATTCTGCCGCGGGGAGGATATAAAAGAGCCTATTGCAAAGATAGTTTTCGGAGATGCTGATACCGAAAACATCAACCGTCTTGCAAAGGTCCTCGCATCTCATCCTCTGGCACAAAAGTTTGATTTTATCCGTTCCGAGCATCACCTGTACGAGATACTTCCAAAGGGAAGCAATAAAGGAACGCTTCTCCCAAGACTCGCTGCACATCTCGGAATCTCTATGGAGAAGACAGTCGCTATCGGTGACTACAACAACGATATAAATATGCTGAAGACCGCAAAGATAGGCGTGGCGGTTGCAAACGCTCACCCCGACATTAAGGAAATAGCCGACTATATAACGGTCAGCAACGAGGAGCACGCTATTGCACACGTAATATCTGATATCGAAAACGGAATACTTGAAATATAAAAAATACCGAGGGATACCCCTCGGTATTTTTTTTCAAATAAAGTCGCATGCAAAGATATTTACCTTCTCTGCTCCCCAAGTATCATTGAATTTTACAGAAAGCTTTTTAACGTCTCTGTCTATCTTCACCTTAATAAGCGAATGATAATTTTCGGTATCTCTGTAAATAAGCTCACCGTCTGCATATACCTCAAAATCCTTTACAATGGTGTTCGCCACCTTCATAGGCACAAAATCCCGTCCTACGTGAAGCTTTTGGGCAAACCACTGCATCTTCATATTGGGAGAGACAGACTGTCTTCTGTAATCAAGGTCAAGCTGTATTCGCAGGGTATCAATATGCTTTTCGGCATCATATGAAAATTCGATGCTATCGCCCTTATCAAGCACTATCTTATTTCCCTCATCGCCTTCAGCTCTTGGTCTTTCTATGCCGCTGAAGAGAATTTCTCTTTCGTCATCGGAGAGATTCAGTTCCGCTTCCCTTGTAAGCGCGCTTATCTCTCTTTTAAGAGCGGGCAAGAAAACACCGTCATCCATAAGCCTTTTTTGAAGGGTTTTTACGTAATCACACTTTAAGTCCTTTGGCATAAGGTCGTTCTCTATACATATAGACGCCGCCGTACCCATAGCCTGACCGAGAAGCGAGCAGGTTCCCATAACTCTGGTAGAGCTCATTGCAGCGTGCGTTGCGCTTATGTTTCTTCCCGCAAAGAAAAGGTTTTCAACATTCTCCGAGTAGAGACATCTGTAAGGAATGCCGTAAGGTGACGGCGCCGGGTGCATAACAGAGGCTTTGTCATCAACAGAATTTGCACGGAATCCCTTCGGATTATGGTCGTCCATAGGCCAACCGCCGTAGGCTACGGTGTCCTCAAAGCACCCACCGCCCGAAATATCGTTCTGCGTGAGAATGTGCTCTCCTATATATCTTACCGTCTCCCTCTTTCCAGGTAGAAAGCCTATCCATTCAAGCTCCCAGTTGTCATATCCGTGATCCTCTCTGTTTTTCATATGATCCCAGATTCCAAAGGCAACCTTTAAGAGCTCGTCTCTCGTCTCCTCGGTATTTGCAATAGCCTCGGTGTCTCCACCGAGCTCCATCCACCATAAGTTTCCGCCGCTCGTTCCTATCTTATGATTACGGGTCTCACTGTATTTTACGATGCTTGCCTTTATATCAATATCATCGTCGGTCTCATACACGTTTGCCCAGGTTGGGGGAATAAATTTAACAGGATGATCCGTCTCCCGCGCCTGAAGAAGCAAACTCATTCCCATAGTCTTGCTGTCTGCGACCTTAGGACCGATAGTTTCACCGAATTCGTCGTTTCCCTCTCTGCCTATTCTGTGCTTTGCACCGGAAAGCGGAGCAAGAATACTGTCACCCGAGCAATCGGCAAAGTATTTTGCCCTTACTGTATGCCAGGAATACGTCGTGAGCTGCCAGGCCCTTACGCTTTTTATCCTGTTTCCCGAGCATTCTGCATCAACGCAGGAGGTATTAAGAAGAAGCGTTATATTTTCATTCTCCTTAACCTTGCCGAAAAGCACGCTATCCCAAAGAGTGGGGGCAAGCGTGGGATTTCTATATATGTTTTCTTCCTCAAATTCCGCAAGTATTCCCGTCTCTCTGTTCCAGTACCCTTTAGCACCACGCACCCACATTCTTATCTCGGAGGAGCAGTGCCACCAAGCATGGGGCGGTCCTGAATAAGCACGACCTTTGCGCCGCCTCTCGCCGCAGAGAGTGCTGCAATCGTTCACGCCGTATGTGAGCTTATGGAAATCATAAATAATTCAGCAGCCCACTTGCCAATATTGGTCGGAGATGTTATAATAGAAGATGTATTCGGATGCAACGTCATTGCAACTAAAAATATGTAAGGACAGATAACAATGGAGATAAGTAAGAATACCGTTATTGCGGCTGTAAGGAATACCGAGGAGCTTGAGGCTGCACTCACTTCAAAAGCAGAGATAATATTTGACCTTTGCCCTAATATTTTGACACTTGGTAAGGTTACGGAAAACGTCCACAAAGCCGGGAAGAAGGTTTTTATCCATCTTGACCTTGCCGACGGCATAGGCAAGGATAAAAGCGGTATCGCATATGCGAAAAGTATCGGCATCGACGGGATAATCAGCACGAGAGCCAGCATAATAAAGGCTGCAAAGGACCTAGGCCTCTTTACTGTTCAGCGTTTTTTCATAGTGGATTCCCAATCTATCGAAACAACAATAGAAGCGCTACGCACCTCAAAAACAGATATGGTGGAAATTATGCCCGGGGTTGTACCAAGAGCAATAGAGCAGCTTGGCAAGAAACTGTCTGTCCCCATAATTGCAGGAGGACTTATAGACAGCCGTGAGGACATTGAAAAAGCATTCTGCAGCGGAGCGGTAGCTGTATCTACGGGAAAAAAGGAGCTTTGGAGTTTATAAATGAGCACACTTAAAGAAAAAAAGCTGTTCCTGCTTGATATGGACGGCACTATATATCTTGACAACGACCTTTTTGACGGAACTCTTGACCTTCTCGCTTATATAAAGAAGATCGGCGGAAAATATATGTTTCTGACCAATAATTCTTCAAAGAGTGTTGATAAATACATCGAAAAGCTTGCGAGGCTCGGTATAGAATCCTCTGCCGACGATTTTCTCACCTCGACCGACGCAACGATTCTCTACCTTAAAGCTCATCCCCACAAAAAAATATACGCTTTCGGCACGACGTCCTTTAAGGAACAGCTTCGTGGCGCCTCACTGCCGATAACCGATAAGCTTGAAGATGATATCGACTGCATCTGCATGGGCTTCGACTCGGAGTTGACCTTCAAAAAGCTTGAAGATACCTGCATACTTCTCGGCAGAGGTGTAGACTATATCGCCACCAATCCCGATTGGGTCTGCCCTACGTGGTACGGATACGTTCCCGACTGCGGCTCGGTAAGTGAGATACTATTCAGAGCAACAAGACGCCGTCCGAAATTCATCGGCAAGCCCGAGCCGGATATGGCTCTGCTCGCAATAGAGAAGACAGGATTTACAAAGGAAGAAACAGTCCTCATCGGAGACCGCCTCTATACCGATATTGCCTGCGGCATGCGTGCCGGCATAAGCACTATATTCGTGCTCAGCGGTGAAGGCACCATGGCAGACCTTGAGGCAAGCAAGGAAAAGCCCGAATTTGTCTACGAGAACGTAAGAAAGATATACGAAGATATAAGAAAATGATAAAAGACCTCCCGAGGGGAAAGAAGTCGGTGTCTCCCCTGCTCAATATATCAAAAATATAGATGATTTCTAATATAAAAACACGGTATAACCCTTAAAGTTATACCGTGTTTTTCTTTTTATATATGCTCCTCTTCCTTTGCCTTCTTTTTCTTTCTTACGGTGCGGACGATGGCATAGACCGCTCCTGCTGCAATCACTATGAGCACCACAACAACAATGATATCAACGACAGGTATCGTTTTTCCGAAGACGTTTTCCATAGTGTCAACTACGATAACTACAGGAATCTCGGTAGCGTCGGTGAAATTCCGAAGTGCCTTTTCCACAGTTTCTTCATTTATCGTTATATTTGAATAATTTGTCAGATGAGGCTCGATATCACCCGAGCTGTCATGCTCGGTATAAAAGGATGACTCCAGCCCCTCACCTACAACGCTGTCTGTCATTGAATTCATGGCCGTGGCAAGATTCGAGCTGAGCGAATAGGCATAGTATTCACTGTTTATAGAGCTTGTCATCATACGTCCGAATTCTGTATATTCGTTGCCGAATTTATTTTTTATCGTGTCGTGGACGTTATCTCCTATCCAAGCAATGGTATAATATCCGTCCGCTTCCTCATTTGTGAGAAATACGATGAGAAGATTATCCTCATATGCCGCAGATCCGCTAAATTCGTAGGCATACTGAGTATTTGCGTAATCCTGAAAGGTTTTTTCATTATACTGAACCGCTCCGCCGTTTGCAACGGTCGAAAAAGAGGAGACAAGCCCCATCACAACAAAAAGGATCAGAATAACAGGTAGCATTATCATACCAAGAAGGCCACCAAGGCATCCGCCACCGCCGCCGTAAAAACCGCCGCCGTACATTCCTCTGCGGTGATGAAAGGGTCTGTGATGAAATCCTCCCGGTCCCATTCCCATACCCGGGCCTCTGAAGCCTCCGTGTCCAAAACCGCCATGGCCAAATCCACCACCGAAGCCTCCGCGCGAACCGCCGCCAAAGCCTCCTCCTCTTGATCCTCCTCCGGGTCCCGGCATAAGCTTATCCTCCTTTTTATATTGAAGTTTTATTCTTTTTCATTATATCAAAAAAGTATGGAAAATCAATAAAAATATGAAATTTTTTCGTGTGTCACAGCACAATCTTTTTTGAATTTCGGCTTATACTCATTGAATTATTAATAGTTTTATGATATAATTGATCAAAAGATATTTGTAATCGATTCGTTAATAAGAATTTGATGAGGTAGAAACCATGAAAATAAAAAATCTTGCAACGATATATGCCATCGTTGCAGCATCACTATATGCAATCAATGTACCATTCTCAAAAATGCTATTGGTTCATGTAGAACCAACTATGATGGCGGCGTTCCTGTATTTGGGTGCAGGTTTAGGAATGTTTGTTTATAGCATTGTTGCCAAGGTGACAAGAAAAGCAGCACCTACCGAACCATTGACCAAAAAGGAATTGCCTTATACAATCGCAATGGTGGTTCTGGATATTATCGCACCTATTCTACTTATGTTTGGAATTAGTTCCTCTAATGCTGCAAATGTTTCCTTAATTAACAACTTTGAAATTGTAGCAACTTCTATGATTGCCTTATTCGTTTTCAAAGAGTTCATCTCTAGAAAATTATGGATTGCCATTACTTTGGTGACGGTTGCAAGCGTTATCCTTTCTTTTGAGGGTGCAGGCTCATTTGAGTTCAACATCGGTTCTTTGTTTGTTTTCGGTGCGTGCCTGTGCTGGGGCATTGAAAACAACTGCACCCGAATGATTAGCAACAAAAGTTCCATTGAAATCGTGGTTATCAAAGGCACGTTCTCTGGATTTGGCAGTTTGATTGTTGCCTTGACCATTGGTGAAAGCATTCCTGCTGTTCTTTGGATGATGTGTGTATTGCTGCTTGGTTTTGTTGCCTATGGACTTAGCATCTATTTCTATGTTATGGCTCAAAAGGATTTGGGAGCAGCAAAAACGAGTGCGTATTACTCAATCGCTCCGTTTCTTGGGGTGGCATTTGGTATGTTGTTGGGTGAAAGACCTGCAATCCAGTTCTATATTGCCTTGGCTGTGATGATTGTCAGCACTTACTTTATGATTAAG
>SVUB01000055.1 GCA_015063495.1 Oscillospiraceae bacterium | reverse complement strand
AAACTTATCTCTTGGAGAACTGAGGAGCACGACGAGCGCCCTTGAGTCCGTACTTCTTTCTTTCCTTCATACGAGGGTCACGAGTGAGAAGTCCTGCCTTCTTAAGAGCGGGTCTGTTAGCTTCATCAGCCTGGAGAAGAGCACGTGCTACACCGTGACGGATAGCGCCTGCCTGTCCGGAAATACCGCCGCCGCAAACGTTAGCGATAATGTCGAACTTACCTTCTGCGCCAACAACGCCGAAGGGCTGGTTAACGATAAGCTTGAGTGTCTCAAGACCGAAATATTCGTCGATGCTTCTGCCGTTGATAGTAACGTTGCCTGTACCGGGAACGAGACGAACGCGAGCAACCGACTTCTTTCTTCTACCTGTGCCGTAGAAATAAGGCTTTGCACTTGTATACATATCTTCTTACCGTCCTTCCTTAAACTTCATAAGGAGTAGGCTTCTGAGCCTGCTGATTATGTTCTGCGCCTGCGTAAACCTTAAGGCGAGTAGCGGATGTTCTTCCGATGGAGTTGTGGGGAAGCATACCCTTAACTGCGAGCTCCATAGCCTTTTCGGGCTTTGTTGCCATAAGAGTCTTGTAGTTAACTTCCTTGAGACCACCGATGTAACCGGAATGGTGACGATAGAACTTCTGCTCAAGCTTCTTGCCTGTGAGCACAGCCTTGGATGCGTTGATGATTACAACGAATTCACCGCAGTCAACGTGAGGCGTGAACTCGGGGCGGTGCTTGCCTCTGAGAATGGTAGCAGCAGCAACAGCTGTCTTACCGAGGGGCTTGCCCGCAGCGTCGATCACATACCACTTACGCTCTACGGTTTCTTTTTTTGCCATAAATGTGGACATTTTAAGATCCTCCGTAAATATTAGGTATTTTTTTGACTTGACTATTATACCATTAGGTTATTCTTTTGTCAAGTGTTTTTTGAAAAAAAGTCAAATATTTTGATTTAGAATGGTCAAAGCTCTCATTTTCTTCGTTTTTGAGGCTTTTTTCTCGTGTTTTCGGAAAAATGAATTTATTTTTTATTTTCATAACAGATTTTCGCTAACATTAGATCTATATATTTTGCAAGGGTCTATGGTGATGAAAATGTTTAATGCAATACTTGATTTTATAATCGTAATGTGATAAAATATAAAAACATGAAAAGAATTATGAGGAGGAGAGAAATGGGAGCTAAAGAGATAAAAAAACGAATAAACCGTGTATGCTGTGCGATATTCATTTTTATCGGTGTTTGCAGCATCCTTACCGTAGCGCAGACCTTCTCTTATCCTTTTGCATCGCTTCTTTTAGGAGACAAAGCGCCCGTTCGTGAGGTTTATGACAACCTTTTTACAGGTTTTGCATATGTTGTTTCTTATCTTATTGCCTTCCTTATATATAAAAGGGCATACGTGAAGCATTACGTGTCCCCGAGCCTTTCTCTTAATCTTGGGAAAAATCCGATAGCTCTTATGCTTGCATCGCTTGCTATCGTTTTTACAGCCTCTCATATTGCGGGATATTTCGGAGCAGGCTCACCTTCATTTATAGAATATCACGGTCATAGTATAATTCTTCTTATGTTTACCACGGTGCTTGTCCCCGCATTTTTTGAAGAGCTTTTTTTCAGAGGACTTATTCTTACGAATCTTTTACCTCTCGGAAGAAGCTTTGCGATAATTGCGAGCGGTATTATTTTTGGACTTGTGCACGGTAATCATGACCAGATATTCTTCGCTTCAATATCAGGTATTGTTTTTGGGTGGCTTTACGTTGAAACGGGCTCTCTCTGGTGTGGCATCATTGTTCATATGTTCAATAATTTTATCGCAGTTGCGGAGACTGTATTTATAGGCTCTCTGCGTTATGCTGACGCAATGAGAGTGTGTATGCTTATAGAGCTTACAATACTTGTTTGCGGAGCTTTAGCTCTTATCTATCTTCTTTTAAGAAGAAAACAGGAGAGAAGTCGATTGCATAACAGTTGCTTTGGAAGCGTTTCCTGCAAGCTTCTTGACGGCGGCGTACACTATACGCTCGGCGAATATATGAAAGGATTTTTCAGCCCTGCTATGATAGCATTTCTTTGCTACGTGCTGATAAATGAAATTGTCTATGTTACGCTTTTCTGATACAGAAAAAGATGAGAAATATATGAAAATAGCGCTCGAAGAAGCCAAGAAGGCGGCACAGAGCGGGGACGTTCCCGTCGGAGCTCTCGTTGTGTGTGGTGATGAGATCCTTTCTGTCGCTCACAACAAAAGAGAGCAGGGGGGGAGCGCCATAAATCATGCAGAGCTTCTTGCAATAAACGAAGCATGTGCAAAAAAAGGCAGCTGGCGTCTTTCAGGTTGTACTCTTTACGTTACCCTCGAGCCTTGTCCTATGTGCGCAGGTGCAGTTATAAATTCAAGGATAGATAAAGTGGTTTTCGGCGCAAAGGACGCAAGAGCCGGAGCGCTTGGCTCACTGCTTGATCTTCGTGCATATCCGCTGAATCATAAGCCGGAGTGCGTTTCAGGTGTGCTTGAGTCCGAGTGCAGGGCACTTTTGAAGGATTTTTTTGCAAAAAAACGCTAAAAAACGGCAAAAATGGTGAATAATATTCATATTATTTACATAATCTTGAAAATACCTATTGACTTTTTCACTTTACCATGATATAATAGTGGCAAGTTTTTTGAATCTGAAAGCGTAAAATTTTCGACGCTTTAATTTATATCAGATTAACTTTTTTCAAAGGAGAAAAACAATGAAAACCTTTAAGAAAATCGCATCTCTTGTTCTTGCGCTTGTTATGATCGCATCTTGCGCTATGCTTGCATCTTGCGGCGGCGCAAAGAATCCCGCAGAAAACAATACCGCATATAAGATCGGTCTTACAGGCCCCCTTACCGGCGCCGCATCCATTTACGGTATCGCAGTAAAGAATGCTGCTCAGCTCGCAGTTGACGAGATCAACGTAGCAGGCGGACTCGACGGCGTTATGTTCGAGCTCGTTATGCACGATGACAAGCACGATCCCGCTCAGGTTGCAAACCTTTACGCAGACCTTTATGAAAAGGGTATGCAGGTATCTCTCGGTACAGTAACAACAAAGCCCGGTCTTGAGTTCACAGGTCTTTCCGTAGACGATAACGTATTCTTCCTTACACCTTCAGCTACGGGCGACGATATCCCTAAGAATGATAACGGCTTCCAGATGTGCTTCGCTGACTCTAACCAGGGTACAGCCGCGGCTCTCTTCTTCAATGAGAACTACATGGGCAAGAAGGTCGGCATCTTCGTAAAGGCTGACGACGAGTATTCCACAGGTATCAATAAGAACTTCAAGGAAAACCTTGACGCTTCTTTTGAGGTAGTAGAGGCAAGCTTCACAGGCGACGCTTCGACATTCGACTCTCAGATCCAGACTCTTAAGGATTGTGAGATCGTATTCATGCCTATCTACTATACTCCCGCTTCTCAGTTTATGACACAGGCAAATAGTGTTGAAAACTCCATTTCCGTTTACTACGGTTGCGACGGCTTCGACGGTATCGACGGTATCGAAGGCTTCGATATAAACACTGTTCCTCAGGAAGTTTCTTACCTCTCTCACTTCAACTCTAACGCAACCGAGGGTGCTGCTGCAGAGTTCATTGCAAAGTACAATGACAAGTATGACGAAGAGAAGGAGCCTCTTAACCAGTTCGGCGCTTCCGCATATGACTGCGTATACGCTATCTATGAGGCTATGAAGACTGCTAAGTCTGCCGGCAAGGAGATTCCCGCTAACATTTCCGCAAGCGATCTCTGCGAGATGCTCAAGGATGTATTTACAAGCGATTCCTTCGAGTTCAGAGGTATCACAGGTAAGACAGAGGGTAACGAAAAGTCCGTTATCTCCTGGAATGCTGACGGTACAGTTCAGAAGGAAGCTATCAAGTACATAGTTAAGGAAAACACAGCAGGCTAATTTAAGTAAATAACTATATAAACAATTGCCGAGGCAAGTTTCTTGCGTTGGCAATTGTTTGTATAGAAGATCAAGGATAAAATATGAATTTACTAATCACTTTTGTAAACGGTCTGAGCCTTGGCGGTATCTATGCGATGATCGCTCTCGGTTATACGATGGTTTACGGCATAGCAAAGATGCTTAACTTTGCTCACGGCGATATAATAATGGTAGGCGGATATACTATTCTTTTGTTCCTGTCGGTAAACCCGATAGCGGCAATAATAGCATCTGTCATTTTCTGTATGGCCGTAGGTATAGTTATCGAAAAAGTGGCGTATAAGCCGCTCAGAGGAGCATCTCCTCTTGCGGTTCTTATAACTGCGATAGGTGTTAGCTATCTACTTCAGAGTATAGCGCAGATGATATTTGGCTCTGCTCCTAAATTTGTTGTTATAGCTAATCTCGGCACGCTGAAATTCGGCGAGCTGGCTATTGGATATAATACGATCATTACACTTGCTTGCTCGGTAGTTGTAATGATAGTGCTTAATCTTTTCGTTAAATTTTCCAAGACCGGACGTGCCATGGTGGCAGTTTCCGAGGATAAGGGCGCGGCACAGCTTATGGGTATCAACGTAAACTCTATCATTATGATAACCTTTGCTATCGGTTCCGCTCTCGCTTCTCTTGCGAGCCTGTTTTTCCTTCTTAAAGCTCCTACCATCAATCCCACGTTTGGCTCACTCCCCGGTATCAAAGCGTTTACCGCAGCAGTTATCGGTGGAATAGGCTCTATTCCCGGTGCAATGGTAGGTGGACTTCTTCTCGGAGTTATCGAATGCTTTGCACAGTCGGTTCCGGCAGTTTCGCCTTATACCGACGCTATTGAATTTTCCATACTTATTATACTTCTTCTCGTAAAGCCCACGGGTCTTCTCGGAAAGAAGAGAAGGGAAAAGGTATAATATGTCTAAACTTGCAAACATCAAATGGAAACACTATATAAACTATATAGTTGTCGGCATTTTTACAATAGTAACCTCTATTCTTGCATTCAGTGGAGGTCTTCAGCAGTCGCTTATTTATAAGCTTGAGGAAGTGGCAATAAATATAATTCTTGCCGTTTCTCTCAGTCTTGTAGTAGGCTTTCTCGGAGAGCTTTCGCTCGGCCACGCAGGATTTATGTGCGTTGGCGCATATCTCGGAGGTAAGGCGGCGGCTCTGCTTGTGCCCGTTCTCGGTAACGGTATTCCGACGCTTCTTATTTCGCTCCTTATAGGCGGTATTTGTGCAGGTCTTTGCGGATTTATTATCGGTATTCCCGCACTTCGCCTCAAGGGTGACTATCTTGCGATAACAACGCTTGCGTTTGGCGAGATAGTGAGAACTATCTTCCAAAATACAAGTGCGGAGACCTTTGGCGGAGCTATCGGACTTAAAACTCCCCGTTTTGATAAGCATTATTTCTTTATAATCTGCTTTATCATCGTTCTTTTGACGCTTGCTGTCGTTCAGAATCTTATCAGAAGTAAGCATGGACGCGCGATAACTGCTATAAGAGATAACGAGATAGCTGCAAGAGCTACGGGAATCAACGTTACAAGCTATAAGCTCATCGGATTTATAGTTTCGGCTATATTTGCAGGCCTTGCAGGCGTGCTCTTCAGCTATACGCAGAATAACGTATCGAGCAGCACCTTCGATTATAACTATTCCATTGAAATACTCGTTATGGTAGTTCTCGGAGGAATGGGAAGCATAAACGGTACTATAATTTCCGCAGCGCTTATTACCTACCTTAATAAACAGCTTGCAACTGTCCTTACAGGCGACCTTGCAGTTCTTAAGGACCTTGTCTATGCGCTTATACTTATCGTTATCGTTATTTATAACAACTCTCCTGCATTCAAGAACTTCAGAGATAAGTATAACCTCGCTAACCTTATAAAACTCATAACAAGGAACAGGGCTTCAAAGGGCGATGCAGACGATACGAGAAGATGGGACGTTGTCCCGACCAAGATAAAGATGGACGCACTTCTTTCAACAGATTTTGTTGTAAACGATGTTGAACCCGATAAACCAAAGGAGAAAGATAATGAGTGAAATTGTACTTGAAACAAAAAATCTCGGTATATCCTTTGGCGGTCTTCATGCGGTAAGCGACGTCAATCTTCAGGTAAAAAAAGGTGAGATATACGGTCTTATCGGTCCTAACGGAGCAGGTAAGACAACCATATTCAATCTTCTGACAGGTGTGTATCAGCCTACCGAGGGTACCTTCTACCTTAACGGTAAGGAACTTAAAAAGATGTCGCAGGAGAGGATAAATCACCACGGCATAGCGAGAACGTTCCAGAATATAAGACTCTTTAATAATATGACAGTCCGAAGAAACGTTATGGTTGGACTTCATAACAGAAAAGAGTTTAAATGTTCTATGTTTGAGAGCCTTTTCCGTTTGCCCCGTCATTTTAAGGTGGAGAAGCAGATGAAGAAAAAGGCGGTCGAGATACTTGAAATTTTTGGTCTTGAAGACGAGAGAAATTCTCTTGCCTGCAATCTGCCTTACGGTAAGCAGAGAAAACTCGAAATAGCGAGAGCTCTTGCGACCGAGCCAAAGCTTCTTCTCCTCGATGAGCCTGCGGCAGGTATGAACCCGAATGAGACTGAGGACTTAAGAAGGACTATCGAGCTTCTCAGGGATAAGTTTGACCTTACGATTCTTCTCATTGAGCATGACCTTAAGTTCGTTTCTGAAATTTGTGACAGAATAACCGTTCTCAATTTTGGTACTACAATTGCCGGCGGTAACACGAAGGAAGCTTTAAGCGATCCTGAGGTTATCAAGGCATATATAGGAAAGTGAGGGCAGTAATATGGCACTTTTGGAAGTAAAGAATCTTGAAGTATATTACGGAGTCATCAATGCACTTAAGGGAATCTCCTTTGAGGTAAACGAGGGAGAAATAGTAACTCTTATCGGTGCTAACGGAGCAGGTAAAACAACCACGATGCAGAGCATTATGGGTTTTATCCATCCTAAGGCAGGCGAAGTTGTCTATGACGGTCATACTATAACCGGTCAGCCTACTCATAAGATAATGAGAATGGGACTTACTCAGGTTCCCGAGGGAAGAAGAGTATTCTCTGAGCTTAACGTATATGAAAATCTTATTATGGGCGCATATACTAATAAGGACAGAGCACAGGTCAAGCGTGATCTTGAGGAGATATATACGCTTTTCCCCCGTCTTGAAGAGAGAAAAACGCAGATGGCAGGAATGCTGTCGGGCGGTGAGCAGCAGATGCTTGCGATGGGCAGAGCTCTTATGAGCCACCCCAAGCTTCTTATGCTTGATGAGCCTTCTATGGGTCT
The DNA here is from genome assembly GCA_015063495.1 of Oscillospiraceae bacterium. Lineage (GTDB taxonomy): Bacteria > Bacillota > Clostridia > Oscillospirales > CAG-272 > SIG710. The sequence continues at coordinate 2,367 of SVUB01000055.1, read as the reverse complement.
TGCACCTATTCTCGTTTCGCAGGTGTTTGATATGATCAAGCATCTTAACGATACGGGCACAACGATACTCCTCGTTGAGCAGAACGCTGAAAAAGCTCTTGCCATTGCCGACAGAGCTTACGTAATGGAGACAGGTTCTATTACGCTTACGGGCACCGGCAAAGAACTCGCACAGAGTGAGGAGATAAGAAAAGCTTATCTCGGTGGTTAAAAATAACGGCTGATGTGTTTTTATGCATCAGCCGTTTTTACTTTTACCAGTATTTTTTTACTTGACAGTAAATACGCTATATTGTATAATTAAGAAAAATGTCGAAGGCAGGAAAAGCAATGAAGATAAAGACGAAGCAGCTTTCGTACGATGCAGTAATGGCACTTCCGAGAGCGAAGCATAAAAATCCCATAAGACCCTCAATGTTTTTCAGGACTCTCATAAGAGTCGTCTCAATATTTGACCTTGTAGACGCCAAATTTTCCTTTGAACAGGTGAATATGGAAAAGGCGGGCAAGGGGCCTTATCTTATTCTCATGAACCATTCGAGCTTCATCGACCTTGAGATAGCTTATAAGATACTATATCCCAAGCCTTTCTGCATAGTCTGCACCTCTGACGGCTTTGTCGGAAAATCACTTCTCATGCGCCTCATCGGTTGTATCCCTACGCAGAAATTTGTCACAGATATGACTCTTATAAGAGATATTCTGTATACCCTTAAGAAAAAGAACACAAGCATACTTATGTACCCTGAGGCAAGTTACAGCTTTGACGGCACAGCAACACCGCTTCCGCGTAAAATGGGTACTCTTATAAAGAAGCTCGGCGTCCCGGTGGTAAATATACACACCGAAGGAGCATTTGCACGTCAGCCACTCTATAATGAGCTTAAAAAGCGCAAGGTAAAGGTCAGTGCCAAGGTTGAATGTTTGCTTTCGAAGGAAGAAATTGCATCAAAATCCACCGATGAGATAGAAGAGATTCTTGATGATGCGTTTACCTTTGATAACTTTGCATGGCAATACGAAAATAACGTTGTAATTGATGAAAAGACAAGAGCCGACGGCCTTGAAAGAATACTCTATAAATGCGCTCACTGTAACGAAGAGGGAAGTATGAATGGGGAAGGCACGGATATCTACTGCAAAAAATGCGGAAAGAGATATTCACTTGATACCCTTGGAAGACTGAATTCTGACAGCGAGACGGAATTTTTCCATATCCCTGATTGGTATGCTTGGGAGCGTGAGTGCGTCAGACGTGAAATAGAAGAAGGCTCATATCTGCTTGACACCGAGGTCGATATAGGTATGATGGTCGACCATAAGGCGATATATATGGTTGGAAGCGGACGTCTTATACATAATGGTGACGGATTTAAGCTTACGGGCTGTGACGGGAAGCTTTCCTATGAGCAGAAGCCTCTCTCTTCCTACGGACTCTATTCCGATTATTATTGGTACGAGATAGGAGATATTATTTGTATTGGAGATAAGGACGCTCTATACTACTGCTTCCCAAAGAAAGAAGGAGTCGTCGCAAAGACACGTATTGCGGCAGAAGAGCTATTCAAAATAACAAAAGAACGCAAAAAATCAGAAATCAAATAAGATAAGGCTTTCACCTTTCGGTGAAAGCCTTGTTTTTATCCTATGTATTCAAATCTCTTTACGGGGAGAGCGTTTATACAGACGGTTTCCTCAAACATCCATACGGGGCGTACCCATATCTTGCCCGTTTCAAGAGATCTATATAATACTACGTCTTCAAGCGTCTCACTATCAATAGCAAAATCTATAACCTCATATTCACCGCCCTTGTAGTGGCGATACTTGCCTTTCTTTATTCCTTCGGGATTCTTAGGGTCATAGCTCAGATTAAAGAGCTCAGGCTCGGGAGGATAGTAATTATGTGTTCCTGCCTGAACAAATTCAATTGTCTTGGCTGTTTTGAAGTAGTTATAAAGAGTAGTCGTGGTTGATGGCTGACAGATAACGTCACCGAGTCGTGCGCTTATCTTAACAGGGCATTTTACCCTTGTGGCCTGAGCCACGGTGTCAAAGTAACGCAATCCCTCTGCAAAATGAGGTCTCCAGCCTTTCAAGTACCCCTTGCTTTCGGCATTCATATTGCAAAACCAAGGAATATAGATGTCAAGGAAGGTAACGTCCTTATCATGCGCCGCAACGGTCGTCGCCTGAAGTGCGCCCTGACTTCCGCCAAAGGTCACAATGCCTTTTCCGTCCCATTCGGGGAATGTTTTTGCGAATTTCACGGCGGTAAGGTCTCTTATCATCATATTGCGCCAATATGCGGTCATATTTGAAGCGTTTTCGGTGTCACTCATACCGTAATTTGCAAGGACTTTGGTA
>SVUB01000054.1 GCA_015063495.1 Oscillospiraceae bacterium | reverse complement strand
AAAACGCATCTATCAGCGGTGCGGAATGCGGTTGTCAGGCCGAGATAGGCAGTGCCTGCGCTATGGCGGCGGCAGCACTTGCAGAAATATACGAAATGGATATAGCGCAGATAGAGTATGCGGCAGAGGTCGCTATCGAGCATCATCTCGGACTTACCTGCGACCCGATAAAAGGACTTGTTCAGATACCTTGTATTGAAAGGAATGCGGTAGCGGCCATGCGTGCCATAAATGCAGTTAACCTTGCCAATTTCCTGACCGATACGAGAAAAATATCCTTTGACCTTATCGTTCAGACGATGTACGAGACAGGCAGAGACCTCTCGAAGATATACCGTGAGACGGGCGAGGGCGGTCTTGCTAAGCTGTATCTGTAAAGGAGAGCTATGGGACTTTTCGGCAGAAAAAAGGAAGACACAAAAAAATTCCGCATAGAGATGGCGGAGATGATAAGCAAAAAGCTTATAAGATACGTAACCGAGAGAAAGGATGACGTTGAAGAGGTCATCGGTAAAAGCGGTGCTTTCAGTATAAGGAATGGCGAGTTTATCGTTTTTGCCTCGTCCGAGGTCATATTCAGAACTCCCGTCGAGGATCTGCGTGCCTGGGAGCTCTTGTCCGGAGACGGAGCTGTGCTTACGGGTATAGATCTTGAGCATGGCGGAGCGGAGCGTACTATAACCGTTCATTACGTATATTATCGCTGATAAAGCGGAACAAAGAAAGGGGCAAAAATGCACCATTTTCATTTGCGCAGTCACGGTCACGGTGAGAGCGCAGTACTTGACATGACGGTGGGCACACCGTATAAGATAATAACAAAGTTTGCTATGCCCATACTGCTCAGTCAAGTGTTTCAGCAGCTTTATAACACTGCGGATTCACTTATAGTTGGCCAATTTCTCGGCACAGATGCACTTGCAGCGGTAAGCTCCTCGGGAAATCTTATTTTCCTTCTTGTAAGCTTCTTTACGGGAATGTCTATGGGCTCGGGTATAGCTATTTCGCGCTATTTTGGTGCGAAGAACGACGAAAAGGTATCGCAGGCAGTACATACAAATATAGCATTCAGCCTGCTGAGCGGTATTCTTTTAACAGTAGTCGGAGTCCTTTTCACCCCGACGATACTCGAATGGATGAATACCGATAAAGAGGTAATGGACGAAGCGGTCGAGTATTTCAGATATTATTTCCTTGGCGCACTCGCCCTTGTTATGTATAATAACTGCAGAGGCATACTTAATGCGGTTGGCGACAGCAGACGCCCACTTTATTATCTCATAGTTTCCTCTATACTTAATGTACTTCTTGACCTTCTGTTTATTGCAGGATTTGGCTGGGGCGTATGGTCGGCGGCTCTTGCCACCGTTATTTCACAGGTGGTGAGCGTTGTTCTGTGTATGATATACCTTATGAAAAAAGGTAACGTATTCACAGTAGAGCCTAAAAAGATACGTTTCCACAGAGCTATGCTTATTGAAACGGTAAAATACGGTTTGCCGTCGGGAGTTCAGAACTCTGTTATCGCATTTGCTAACGTTATCGTTCAGTCGCAGATAAATTCCTTTGGTAAGCTTGCAACAGCAGCTTACGGAACGCACGCAAAGATAGAAGGATTTGCATTTCTGCCCATAATGAGCTTCACAATGGGGATATCGACCTTTATAAGTCAAAATCTCGGTGCGGCTCAGTATGACCGAGCAAAAAAGGGCGCCCGTTTCGGTATAATAACGTCGGTTTCCATGGCAGAGCTTATCGGGGTGCTGTGCTTTATCTTTGCACCGCAGCTCGTGTCGCTCTTTGACAGTAATCCCGGTGTTATCGAATACGGAGTAAAGCAGGCACATACGGTGGCTCTTTTCTACGGACTGCTTGCTTTTTCACATGCAATAGCGGCGGTTTGCCGAGGTGCGGGAAAGGCATTCGTTCCGATGACGATAATGCTTGCGGTATGGTGCGTTCTGCGTATTGTCTACATAACAGTCGTAATGAGTCTGTTTAAGAAAATAGAGTACATATATCCTGCGTATCCACTTACCTGGTTTGTAAGCTCGGTAATATATCTTATTTACTATACCTGCTCCGATTGGGTGCACGGCTTTGAGAAAAAGCAAAAGAAAGGGAAGGTAAGAGCAAATGAAGCTTAATTATAAGCGCACGGTACTTATAGGTCTTTCTTTCATGTCGATATTGGCATTTTGGCAGTTCTACGATCAAGTCATCCCGTACATTCTTGAAAATGTATTTGGACTTCGCACGTTCGCTGCAAATGCGATAATGTCGATAGATAACGTTCTTGCGATATTTATGCTTCCGCTCTTTGGAGCGATATCGGATAGAACGAGCACAAGGCTCGGGCGAAGAACGCCGTATATACTTTACGGTACGCTTGGTGCGGTAACACTTTTGGTCGTGCTTGCACTCTTTGAAGCGAAGCGCAATTTCTGGGGATTTTTCTTCACCCTTTTTGCGCTTCTCGTTGTTATGGCTGTATATAGAACGCCGTCTGTTGCATATATGCCGGACGTTACGGAGAAGCCGCTTCGCAGTAAGGCAAACGCTATAATCAATCTCGTCGGCTATATAGGCGGTATTTTTGCTACTGTGGTGATGATGTTTATGCTTAAGAGCGAAAAGACCGAGAGCGGTGAATCGGTATATTCCGAGGGACAGTCGTTTTTGCCGGTATTCATCGTTATAGCGGCATTTATGCTCATTACAGTTCTTGTGCAGGTCATTTCACTGCGAGAAAATAAGCTTCCGCACGTTAAAGACGAGCAGGACGATGAGAATAAAGTGGGAAAGGGCAGAAAGCTTTCCGCACCCGTTTTCAGAAGTCTCGTATTTATCTTACTTTCGGTATTTTTGTGGTTTATGGCGTACAATGCGGTAACAACGGCATTTTCACGTTACTGCGTTCAGATATGGAATGTTGATCTCGGAGCATCCTCGAGCTATCTTCTGACAGCGACCGTTGCGGCAATAGCAGCATTTGTTCCGCTTGGTTTCCTTTCGGGCGCACTTGGCAGAAAAAAGACAATACTCCTCGGTATAACTCTTATGACGGTATGCTATTTCCTTGCAATATTCATAAAAGAGCAGACGCCGATAATGTATCTTATATTCGGAGTGGTCGGCATCGGTTGGGCCGCAATAAACGTCAATTCATTCCCGATGGTCGTTGAGATGAGCACAGGTGCAGACGTAGGCAAATATACGGGATTTTATTACACCTTCTCGATGGCGGCGCAGATAACTACGCCTCTGCTCTCGGGTTGGCTTATTGATAAGCTTGGTTTTGGGTATTCGGTGCTCTTCCCATATGCGGTCCTTTTCTCAGTGCTTTCCTTCATAACGATGCTGTTTGTAAAGCACGGTGATACTAAGCCGCAGAAAAAGAGCTCTGTTATAGAGAGCTTTGACGTCGGAGACTAAAATGACACTTTTTATTATAATTGTTTCGGTTATAGCGGCCGTATTGATGTTTTTCTTATTTATGATAGCCCCCTCATCTCGCCGTCATAAGGACAGAGAGCTTCTTCGAGGAATGTTTATAGCGCACAGAGGACTTCACGACAAGGACAGAATGATACCTGAAAACTCACTGTTAGCTTTTCGTGCGGCGGCAGAGAAGGGGTTTGCCATTGAAAACGATATTCACATAACACGAGACGGTGAGGTGGTCGTATTTCACGATGACGATCTTCACCGTATGTGCGGAGTGCACGGCAGACCCGAGGATATGACGCTCTCAGAGCTTAGGAAGCTTTACCTTATGGGAACGGCAGAGCGCATACCGACTCTCACTGAATGCCTTGAGACAGTCGACGGCAGAGTTCCGCTCCTTATTGAGTTCAAATGCAAGAGCGGAAGCGGAAAAGAGCTTTGCGAGGCGGCAAACAAGGTGCTCTCGGACTATAAAGGGAAGTACTTAATTCAGTCCTTCTATCCGCCTATTGTGCGATGGTATAAAAAGAACAGAAAAGAGATATGCAGAGGACAGCTTTCCGCACCCTTTAAGGGGGATAAGCTTAAGATGCGACTCCTTGGATGTCTTATTTTTAATTTTCTTGCGCGTCCCGATTTCGTTTCATATGAATTTACCGGTGCGAATAATCTTTTCAGACGCATATGCACAGGCCTCGGTGCTTTTCCCGTAGGCTGGACTTTCAGATCACAGCAAGACCTCGATAAGCATAAGGAAGATTTTGAAACCTACATTTTTGAAGGATTTTTGCCAAAATAAAAGAACTGCCGCAAGAGCGGCAGTTCTTTTATTTTTTAAGTTCTTCAATTTCTTTTAGCCACATAGCGCTGCTTGCGTCGCTCGGCATCTTCCAGTCACCTCTCGGAGAGAGGGAAACTGATCCGACCTTGGGGCCGTCGGGAAGACAGGAACGCTTGAACTGCTGTGCAAAGAAGCGTTTGGTGAAGACTTCAAGCCACTTGAGGCGAGTTTCTGAATCGTATAGGTCACCAAGTGCCACCTCCGAGAGTCTGTAAAGCTTTCTTGGAGAGAATCCGTAGCGCACCATATAATACAGATAAAAATCGTGAAGCTCGTAAGGGCCAACGATGTCCTCGGTCTTCTGGCTAATCTCACCGTCCTTGGCAGGAAGAAGCTCGGGGCTGACGGGAGTTGCGAGAATATCACGCAGAGCTTTTGCAAGCTCTGTTTTTCCTTCTTTTTCGTAGCTGTCCGCAACGTAAGCGACTATATGGCGGATCAGCGTCTTTGGAACGGACGCGTTTACTCCGTACATCGACATATGGTCGCCGTTGTAGGTAGCCCATCCGAGTGCAAGCTCACTGAGGTCTCCCGTGCCGATAACAAGTCCGTTTTCTTCGTTGGCGATATCCATTATGACCTGCGTGCGCTCTCTTGCCTGTACGTTTTCATATACTACGTTGAGATTTTTTGGGTCATGTCCGATATCTCTGAAATGAATATTTACCGCTTCAGAAATATCAACGCATCTGAAATCGGTAGCAAGCTCGGTACAGAGTACTTCGGCATTGCTCTTTGTGCGCTTCGTTGTTCCAAAGCAGGGCATTGTTACGGCTATTATATCGGAATGAGGTCTGCCTAGCATATCCATAGCCTTTACGGTTACGAGCAAGGCAAGGCATGAGTCAAGACCTCCCGATACCGCAACAACACACTTTTTTGCATATGCTGCTTCAATTCTTTTTGAGAGTCCGTTTGCTTGGATGGAAATAATAGAAGCACAGCGATTTGCAACTTCACTTTCGTTTTCCGGAACAAAAGGATTGGGAGCTATACGTCTTGTAAGAGTTGTGATATTCTTTTTAAGTGAGAAGCTCGCCTTATCGTATTTGCCGGATGCATTGCTTTCATAGGTTGAAATTCGTCTGCGCTCGAAGGCGATCTTATCTACGTCTATCTCGGTGACGATATAATCCTTTTTAGCGCTTTCAAATGGTAATTTTTCTGCGATCAGCTTTCCGTTTTCAGCTATCAGGTTGTGACCTGAGAATACAAGGTCAGTGGTAGACTCACCCTTGCCTGCATTAGCAAAGACATAAGCACAGGTAAGTCTTGCGGATTGGCTTTTTACAAGAAGACGGCGGTATTCGTCCTTGCCGATAGCCTCGTTTGAAGCCGAAAGGTTAAGAATAAGGGTTGCGCCCTCGGAGCAGTGAAGTGCCGCAGGGGAATTACCGACCCATAGGTCTTCGCATATCTCTGCCGCAATACGAAGATTTTTTATTTCCTCGCAGTTGAAAATAATATTTTTTCCGAAGGGCACTTTTTCTCCGAGGATATACACCGTACCGTTATCTTCGGGGGCAGGTGCGAAATACCTTATCTCATTAAATTCCGCATGATTAGGAATGTTGGCCTTTGGTACTATGCCGAGAAGCTTGCCACTCTTCGCGACCGCGGCGCAGTTATATAGCTTGTCTTTGCAGAGGACGGGCAAGCCCACAGCAAAGAGAATATCACGCTCTGCAGTCTCTTTTACGATATATCCGAGAGCTTCCTCAGCGCTCTTTATAAGAACGTCTGAGAAAAACAGGTCTGCACAGCTGTAACCCGTTGTGCAGAGCTCGGGGAAGGCAATGACCTTTACACCCTCAGCGTCTGCTTCCTTCACTATTCTTATTATTTCTTTCGCATTTGCTTCGCAATCTGCAACTTTTATGGCGGAAGTTGCCGCCGCAACCTTGACAAACCCGTCTCTCATGGTGTATAATTCCTTTCAAAGAGATGAAGTATATAATCATTATATACTATTTTTGCGAAAAAACAATATTTTTTTCCAAATTTCCGAATTTTGAATAAGAAAGGTGAGAAAAATGAAGGATATTTCAAGAAATTTAACGATGCTCTGTGATTTTTATGAGCTGACGATGGCAAACGGATATTTTAAGAGCGGTATAGGTGAGAAAATATCCTATTTTGACGTTTTCTACCGTTCAAATCCAGATGACGCGGGGTTTGCTATCGCAGCAGGACTTGAACAGGTTATTGAATATATAAACGACCTTCATTTTGACGACGATGACATTGAATATCTGCGTTCAAAGGGACTTTTCGACGATGCCTTCCTTGACTATCTGCGCACTTTTAAGTTTACAGGAGACATTTATGCTGTAACAGAGGGCACGGTAATTTTTCCCGGCGAGCCGATCATGACGGTCAGAGCCAAGGCTATAGAGGCGCAGTTTATAGAGACATACGTGCTTTTGTTGCTTAACCATCAATCGATGATAGCGACAAAAGCAAACAGAATAGTAAGAGCCGCAGAGGGAAGAGCGATCAGTGAATTTGGCTCGAGACGTGCGCAGGGAGCGGACGGTGCCATCCTTGGCGCAAGAGCTGCTTATATAGCCGGCTGTGCGGGTACTGCCTGCACTATTGCGGACGAAGCGTTCGGCGTTCCCGCAACAGGTACAATGGCACACTCCTGGGTTCAGATGTTCCCGGACGAGTATACCGCATTTAAGACTTACTGCGAGTGCTACCCAGAAAACGCAACGCTTCTCGTTGATACCTACGACGTTCTCGGAAGCGGCATTCCAAACGCTATAAGAGCTTTTAAGGAGGTTCTTGTCCCCAAGGGAATAAAGAAGTGCGGTATTCGCCTTGACTCGGGTGATATCACTTACCTTACCAAAAAAGCACGTAAAATGCTCGATGAAGCAGGTTTAGACTATTGTAAGATAGTTGTCTCAAACTCGCTTGATGAATTTATCATAGGCGATATAATAAGACAGGGAGCAAAGGTCGATGCATTCGGTGTTGGTGAGAGACTTATAACCTCAAAGAGCAATCCCGTTTTTGGCGGAGTATATAAGCTCTGTGCAGTTGAAGAGAGTGACGGCACTATCACTCCCAAGATAAAGATAAGCGAAAACGCTGCAAAGGTCACAACTCCTCACTTCAAGAAGGTCTACCGCCTTTACAGCAACGACGATATGAAGGCAGAGGCAGACCTTATCTGCGTTTTTGATGAAACTGTTGATGATACGAAGCCTCTTGAGATATTTGATCCCGTTCACACGTGGAAACGTAAGCTTCTTACAAACTTCACGGCACGTGAGCTCCTCGTGCCCATATTCAAGGACGGCAAGCAGGTCTACAATCTCCCGAGCATACACGAGATAAGAGAGCACTGCAAGCGAGAGATCGACTTCCTTTGGGACGAGGTTCTCCGTTTTGAGAACCCTCATAACTACTACGTTGACCTCTCTCAGAAGCTTTGGGATATAAAGAACGATATGCTTCACAAAATGAGAAAAACAGAAAGATAAATAAAAGGTCTCGCCATGGCGAGACCTTTTATTTATCCGTTTAATTCTAAAAAGGCGCGAAGAACGCACACCTGCGTCTTTGAATCGGGAATTTCGCCTCGCATTACCATATCTTTAAGCGTTTCAAGCGGAATGCGCTCCGTTTCAAGAAACTCGTCCTCGTCGGGGTGCGTTTCTCCGAACGTAAGACCGGTAGCAAGGTACATATGTATGACCTCGGTAAATATTGCAGGGGAAGTATAGAGCTTTCCGAGATATTTAAGCTCCTTACATTTTGCTCCCGTTTCCTCCTCAAGCTCTCGTCTTGCCGCTTCTTCGGGATCTGTATCGTTTATTTCAAGCTTTCCTGCCGGGATCTCGAGAAGCACCTCTCCGTGAGCATAGCGAAACTGCTTTACGCATACCACATCACCGTCATCTGTGACCGGTATAACGCATACGGCACCTTTGTGATGAACGATTTCCCGTATGCTTTCCGCTCCGTTTGGCAGATTTACCTTGTCTACCGTTACCCTTATTACTTTACCCTCGAATATTTCGGCCGAGGCTACCTTTTTTTCTGTAAGATCCATTTGCAAAAGGCTCCTTTACGCTAAATTTTTCATTTATATTATAGCACACTCGTGCGTATATTGCAACGGTTCGTTTTTATCAAAAAATGATGTTTTAATTTACCCAAATCACTTGATAGTTGAAGAAAGATATGGTATCATATTCCTATAAGTGGATATCTGTCACATATATAATTGTGCAGTGTTACCATGTTTTGTACTTGCTTATAATTATCGGAGCGTATCCGATTATATAAGAATTTTCTAAGGCAGAAAGGAAATAATCATAAAAAAATGTTCAAGAGAACACTTGTTGTGCTTGCGGTAGTTGCATTGTTTGCATCTATGCTCATTCTCTCCGCAAACGCGACAGACGGCACGCTCTATACACAGGGCAACCTCGAGTGGTCACTCGATGCTTCTACCGGTGTAGTTACAGCTCACATCACTGAAGCTGCAACAAACGGTGTCATTCATTTTGAGGACTACAAAGATGGCGAATGGAAGACATTTACCAAGGACAACGGCAACGTAATCACAAAGATCGTCATCGAAAACGTTGAAGGCAGACAGGTAATAACAAAGGTTACGGGTGGCTTCAACGGAGCTAAGCTTGAGACTATCGTTTTCCCGAAGACCGTTGAATCTATCGGTCAGAGAGAAGGCGGATGGGGCTTCACATCTAAGGCTATAAAAACTATCGGTCCCGAGGGTACTCCCGAGGGCACATGTGATCTCTCTTCGATAACTCAGGGATGGAGCGATTATCATTACAAGAACTTCTTTACGAACGTTGCTTGTTCTACTTTTATTCTTCCTAATATCTCGGCGTACATTGTTCCTCAGATGTTCAATAGTGCATCAGGATTTAAGGAAATAACCATTCCCGAGAATATCACAGCTATTAAGGCAGCAGGCTTTAATAACTGTCTCAGACTTAAGAAGATAACTATCACAAGTGCAAAGACTGTTGTAGACGAAAAGGCATTCAAGGACTGTTCACAGTTCTACACAATCGTTGGTCATAAGGATTCTACAGCATATACCTGTGCACAGAAGAACGGTTATGAGTTCGTAGATATCAATACCGGCGAGGTTATTCTTGAAGGTACTATCGAGCTTGGTATAGACCCTGATACCGTATTCCCCTGGAAGTGGGAAGATGGCGATGCAAAGGGTAACCTTTACGCTGAGTATAACGGTAACCGCAATGTTAATACCAACTGGGCTTGGTATGAAGCAGAGAAGACACTTGTTTTCTTTGACAATAAGCCCGGTTCATGGAATGAGACCGGCGCACAGTCCGCAGTTTCCGAGGGCGACGGACACTGGATGGATTACGCTGATAAGATCGAGAAGATTGCTGTCGGTCCCGAGATAGATAAGATATCGAGTGGCGCCTTTAAGGATCTTCCCAACCTTAAGTACGTTCAGATCGACGGCCCTTACCAGATCGATGGAAATGCATTCCTTAACTGCACGTCTCTTGTAAGCGTATATAGAGCGTATACGAATCCTCAGGAAGGCGTTGCAGACCTTACAAGTATATCTACAATTAACAGCGGTATTCTTAGAAATACGGGTATTGAGACTGTAATTCTTAAGAACGATATTTCTGCTGTTAACGCAACCGCTTTCTATGGTTGTAAGAATATTATTTC
>SVUB01000053.1 GCA_015063495.1 Oscillospiraceae bacterium | reverse complement strand
TGAGGAGACGCGGCGGCTCTTCCGAAGAGAGATTTTTTTGTCAATGCCTTATTCCTCCTCTATAACGTCGGAAAGATGATCCATCTCCTCGGAATAGGTGGAATAGTCTCCAAACATACCCGAGTACTCGGATTTCTTCATAACGTGGATGGCGTCGGGCTCTATGTAAAGACCTATGTTGGCACCCTGCTCGACAAAATCCGTGGTCTGGATCATCCACTTGAATCCGCCGATGTCTACTATTATCTCATAATGAACGCCCTTGAAGGTTACCGATGATACCGTGCCCGACAGCATACCTTTCTCAACGGGAACAACGTCAACGTCCTCGGGACGGACAACTATATCAACTGCCTCACCGGGCTTAAATCCGCTGTCAAGACACTTGAATGTCTGATTGGAGAAGCGAGCCTTATAGTCCTCAAGCATTACACCGTCAAGAATATTACTCTCCCCGATAAAGTCTGCAACAAAAGCGTTTACAGGCTCGTTATATATATCGGTAGGGGTGCCTATCTGCTGGATAACTCCCTCGTTCATTACTACGATGATATCCGACATAGAGAGCGCTTCCTCCTGGTCGTGGGTAACGTAAATAAAGGTAATGCCAGTCTGCATCTGAATATTCTTAAGCTCGTTCTGCATATCCTTGCGGAGCTTAAGGTCAAGAGCGCCGAGTGGCTCATCAAGAAGCAGGACCTTGGGCTCATTGATAAGCGCACGTGCAATAGCAACTCTCTGCTGCTGACCGCCCGAGAGAGAATTTACGTCTCTGCGCTCAAATCCCGAGAGATTGACCATGCGGAGCATGTCCTTTACTCTTTTGCTTATCTCCTCTTCGCCTATCTTCTTTCCGAGTCTGAGGCCAAACGCTACGTTCTCGTACACGTTGAGGTGCGGAAAAAGAGCGTATTTCTGGAATACGGTATTTACGTGTCTTTTATAAGGGGGCACGTCATTTATTTTTGTGCCGTTAAAATATACGTCTCCGCTATCGGGAGTCTCAAAGCCTGCTATTATTCGGAGAGTGGTAGTCTTACCGCATCCCGAAGGGCCGAGAAACGTTACAAATTCTTTATCGTGAATATCCAGATTGATGCCGTCAAGAACGGTCTCGCCGTCGAAAGCCTTGCGGATATTCTTAAGTTCAATGATTACACCGGCATTAGGTTCAGTCAACTCTTTTTATCCTCCAAATAAAAGAAAAATCAAGCCGCAAAAATATAAATACAGCTTTGGTATTATATTGTACCAAAGTTTTACGCAAATTGCAATATATTTTTCAAAAAAATCCGAATTATTTTGAAAAAAGTCGGATTAAATGAGATTTTTCGGGGTTTTTCAGGGGTTATCCCCAAAAATTCTCCGTTATGCTCAATAATCCTCGCTTATTCTCACTTTTTGTCGCTTACGCATAAAGGCGAAAAAAGAGCAGGCAAGAGAAAATAAAAAGTGTAAATCCCGAACGGTATCTGAGGAGAACGTAGGTTGCAAAAAGCCAAAGCAAAACGACAAAGATCATGGAGAAAAGGCGGGACACTTTGTCTGCCGTGTTTGCCCCGCTCCTAAGTGCCACCAGAGAGTATAATATCCTATATCCGTCAAAGCTTGTCACAGGGAGCATATTAAAGGTTCCGAGCATAACCGAAAATTCGGAAAAAAGCGGAAAGGCTCTGAAGAAAAATGCCGCAGAAATAAAATTTACTGCGGGTCCGAAAAAAGCTATGACCGCCTCATCACGGTAAGACAGAAGTGCACCGCATAAATGCATACGTGCTCCCATAACGTCAAAGGTTATTCCCGCTATTCTCGCTCTGCATACCTTTGCGGCAACAATATGACCTATCTCGTGAAGTGTTGCCGCAGCAAGATAAGAGGATATGATTTCCACATCCATAAAACGGTATCCTCCGAGCAAAAGAAAAACGGCAAAAGCTATAAGTGCTCCGCTGAATTTTATCCTGAATTTCATTATCTACCCCTAAAAATTGTGTATATTAGAATATGCAAGGGGTAATATTTTTTTGCATGTCCGACTCATATTGACAAAAGGGGATTTAGGAGATATAATATAAAGTGTCAGAAAACACTTTATAAAGTGATTTTCAATACCGCATAACGAGGTGTATCTGCCATGGATTCAAAAGAGCTTGAAAAAATAATAGAAAGCGGAGCATTGGGTAAAACTCTGCGTTCCTCCGATATTCCCTCTCTCGACCTATATCTTGACCAGATACTCACCCTTGTAGAGGAGAGCACAGAGAACGGTCTGACAAAGACCATGGTCAATAATTACAGCAAGGACGGACTTATAAAGCCCGTAAAAGGTAAGAAGTACAGCAAAGAGCATATAGTACAGATGCTGATAATATACTATATGAAGGGCGTGCTTTCGATAAGTGACATAAAGCGCATATTTGACGGCATTTATTCGGACAAGAGCTTCAGCGGAGACGAGCTTATAGCCTCCTATGACAAATTTATCGGCGTAAAGGAAAAGGAGAGCGAGCTTTGCGGTGATATGATAAAGCACCTTACCGAAAGCATTGGTCTTGATATAGAAAAAACAGATGATCTTCTTATATTTCTTATGTCCATCGTCTCAATGAGCGACCGCCTTAAAAGCTGTGCGCTCACATTGATAGAGAGCAGATTCCCGGAAGAAGAAAAAAACCAAAAGGCAGAGAAAACCGAAAAGAAAAAGAAGAAGAAAACAGAGGATAAAAAATCCTCTGACGAATAAAAAACAGAGCCTATCAAAGGCTCTGTTTTTTTATTACCCGGCATACAAGCTTGACCGAATTTTCTGCAGCGATCGTAACGAATCTATCGTAGCTCATCGCCGCATCATCGTCGCCACCGTCGGATATTGCACGGATAACAACGAACGGCACGGAATTCACGTAGCATACCTGACCGATGCTGGCTCCCTCCATCTCGCATGCCGCTGCACCGAACATGCTGCGTATGTATTCTTTTTTATGGGGGTCTGCAACGAAGACGTCACCCGATGCAATAGTTCCCTTCAGCGCCTTAAATCCAAGCTCTGAGGCAGCATCGCAAACGGCACTGCAAAGCTTTTCGTCAGCAGGGATATTTACAATATTTATGCCCGATATAAGACCGACGGGGTCGCCTATCGCAGAGGTGTCCATATCGTGCTGGACCACACTCTCGGACACGGCTATATCGCATACTGAAAGCTCACCTGTAAGCGTTCCCGCAACACCGGTATTTATAATAATGTCGGGCGCATAGCGAAGTATCATCGTCTGCGCACATACTGCCGCAAAAACCTTTCCTATTCCGCAGGTGGCAATAATGACGTCAGAGCCGAAAAGCTTGCCCGAAACGTATTCAACGCCACTTACAGTCTCGCTGATGGGAGCCTCAAGCATAGCTTTAAGCGCATCCGTCTCGCATTTCATCGCACCTATAATTCCTATTTTCATTTTTACTCTCCCATAGGATATTTGAAATCCGTATTTTCAGTTTTTTCAAGAGCTTCAAGATAAGCTCTGCACTCACGCTTTGCATCGCCAAGGTCAAGGTTTTCATAATTTCCGCATTCCTTGTGGCTCGCACCGAAGACCTCGCCCTCATATTCGATTATCTGACAAAGCACCTTTTTTACTACGTCAAGCACTTCTCTGTCGTCAGCATCACGGACTAGCAGATAAAATCCCGTCTGACATCCCATAGGACCAAAATATATGACCTTATCTCCTATCTCGGAGCTACGCACAAAGGTTGCAAACATATGCTCAAGCGAATGCATAGTCCTGTTGTCCATATATTCGCCCATATTGGGACGACGAGTGCGCATATCGTACGTTGTTATATCTCCGTCACGCCTTGAAATATATATTCCGGGCGTTATATAGTCGTGGTCGACCTTAAATGACTCTATTTTCTTCGGAAGCTCCATTTTTACCCCTCGCAACTGTTATTTTCTCTATTGTATCACATAAGCTGTTTTTTTTCAAGCAGATTCGCAGAGAAATTGCGACAAAAAGAAGTAACCTTTTCTCCCGTCCGACATATTATGCTAACAGAGAGGCAAAAAAGCCCTCAAAAAATTTTCGGAGGAACTCTTATGAATAACAATTGCCTTTGCAACCTTTTTGATGACTGCAACATCATCTGGCTCATCATCATAGCTATCCTTCTTTTCTCCTGCTGCCGTTGCGGCTGATCTACTCACAGAGGGAGCCCCTTGGGGGCTCCTTTTTCGTTTTTAATTCTTATCTCCAAACATTCTCTATTGACATGTGAAACGTTTTTTGATATAATTTAATGTAGGTTTTGATAAATGGCGAAAGGATGTGAGCTTATGAACTGCTTTCCGAATATTCTCGGAAATAAAGAACTCCGCTCTCGTCTCGCCACAGACGTGCGTGAGGGCACTCTCGCCCACGCCTATATAATAGAAGGCCCGAGAGGCAGCGGCAAGCATTTACTCGCCAGAGAGATTGCCGCCGCACTTGCCTGTGAAAACTCCGGTGACCTGTCAAAACCCCTCCCCTGCACCTTTTGCCCATCCTGCCGAAAGATACTCGGCAAAAACTCCCCAGACGTTATCACTGTCACACGTGAGGAAGGCAAGGCACAGCTCGGAGTTGACGTTATAAGACATTTGCGTGATGACGTAAGGCTTCTTCCGAACGACCTTGATATAAAGGTCTATATCATTGAAGATGCGCACTCGATGAATGTGCAAGCTCAAAATGCTTTTCTTCTCACTCTTGAGGAGCCGCCTAAGTTCGTTGTATTCTTTCTTCTGTGCGAAAACTCCTCCGTTTTGCTTGAAACGGTAAAGAGCCGTGCGCCGATACTGAGAATGAGACCTCTTTCAGATTCAGAGCTGAGGGACGGACTTTTCAAGGAAAGCGGTGAAGCAAGACTCCTCGAAAAAGAAAACAAAGAAGAATTTGAGGAGATAATAAAGCTGTCCTCGGGTTATCTCGGACAGGCACTCGAATTTATTGACGAAAAAAAGAGACTGCCCGGGCTTGCTGCAAGGCATCTTGCAAAGGACTTTTTGCTTGCTTTGACCGTGCGCAAGAACGGGATGAAGGTTGCAGATATCATAAGTGCTTTTTCATCGAAGAGAGACGAGCTGATCAGGCAGCTCTCCGAGATAGAAAATGCGGCACGAGATCTGCTGCTCATTAAAAGATGCGAATCCCCGACGCTCTGCTTCTTTACAAGTGATGAGGAAGCGGCAGATATCTCCTTTAATTTCAAGACATCAGCGCTTTTATCAATAACAGATGCGCTTGGAAAAGCCAAAAACAGACTTACGGCAAACGCAAACGTGCGTCTTACTCTTTTTGCACTTTTTATAGACTGCGGACTTATTTAGAAAGCTTAAAATAAACTCTATTATGGAGATATATATGAACAATAACGAAAACGCAACCCAGAAAAGAGAAAATTCGGGTGAACAAAATCAGAACCGCCACTCTAAACATCACGGTGGCCGTCATAACCGCCACAGAGGTAATCACCACCGTCACGGTGGAAAAAACTTTGACCGCAATCAAAATGTGAACAAGGTCGAGGAGAGCGTAGAGGCGGTAGCTATAGAAGAAACTACCGAAACTCCCACCGATACAAGCTACTCCGTTACAGTTGATCTTTCGGATGACGCTACCCTTCTTATAGACGAGGCCCCGGAGGACGACGACTCCCCTAAGGTAGAAGTCATCGGGGTCAGATTCAAGAAGGCCGGTAAGGTTTATTACTTTGCTCCGGGTGAGATCAAGCTCCACGTAGGCGATGCGGCAGTTGTGGATACCGCAAGAGGCCACGAGCTTGGTGACGTTGCCTGCGGCAACAGAATGGTGCGTGAAAAGGATATAGTACAGCCGCTTCGTTCGGTTATCAGAAAAGCTACCGCCGAGGATATTACTCACGGTGAGGAAAACAAGGTAAAGGAACGCGAAGCATTTGGCATATGCCTTAAAAAGATAGAGGAGCACGAGCTTGACATGAAGCTCGTCGACGTTGAATATACTTTTGATAACAGTAAGCTTCTTTTCTATTTTACAAGTGCCGGTCGAGTTGACTTTAGAGAGCTCGTAAAAGATCTTGCATCGGTATTCCGCACAAGAATCGAGCTTCGTCAGATAGGTATAAGAGACGAAGCAAAACTCATGGGCGGTCTTGGTGCTTGCGGCAGACCTCTCTGCTGTGCAAGCTTCCTTTCGGATTTCGTTCAAGTCTCAATAAAGATGGCGAAGGAACAGAATCTTTCCCTTAACTCTAATAAAATATCCGGCTCATGCGGAAGACTTATGTGCTGTCTGCGCTACGAGCACGAATCCTATCAGGCAGAGATAAAGCTCACTCCACCTGTTGATGCGGTAGTCAAGACAGAGGACGGCGTAGGAAGCGTCACCGAGATAAATCCTATTGCGGGACTTGTAAAGGTAAAACTCCATGACAAGGAAGGAAGTACGCCTAAATTCTACCACAGAGACAAGGTAAAGGTTATAAAGCTCCCCAAAAAAGTGGTCGAACCTGAGGACGAGGAACCCGATTCTGAGGAATAAAACAAACCAAAATCACCGAAAAACGACAGAAAACTACTTTTTAAGTCGTTTTTCCATATAAATTTTCTATTTTTGCATCAGTTTTTTCGCAAATCATCTTGATTTTTGCGTTAAATGTGATAAAATAGTATTATAATATTAGATTCGGAGGTGTAACAACATGGCTTATAAGATTAATGCTGACGAATGTCTCGGTTGCGGCGCTTGTGCTGAGCAGTGCCCCGTTGAGGCTATTTCCGAAAAGGACGGCAAGTATGCCATCGACGCAGACGTTTGCGCTGATTGCGGTGCTTGTGCATCTGTATGTCCCGCTGAGGCTATAAAGGCTGACTAATTTCGGTACATACCTATAACGGACGGAGCAGGCCCAGGCCTGCTCCGTTTGCCTTATATTAAAAAGGAGCCTTAAATGACAGACTTTATATTAAATGAAGGCGAAAGATTTGACCTTGTCAACGAAAAACTGCGCCTTATTCAGAAAAAAGACGGGCTGACCTATGGCACAGACGCCTATCTTCTCGCCGCTTATATACGAGCCTCAAAAAAAGCACGTGCGGCAGAGCTCGGAAGCGGAACGGGAATAGTATCCCTGCTTTGCGCCGCAAGAGAAAAGCTCAATAAGATATACGCAATTGAAATACAAGAAGACTTCGCAGAGCTTTGCAAAAGAAACGCAAAACTAAACGAACTTGAAGATAAGGTGGTATCGGTATATGCCGATGCGAGAACCATCACACCCGAAATGCTTGGCGGAGAGGTGGATATAGTTTTCTCAAATCCTCCGTATATGAAGGTAGACTCGGGCAAAAGAAACGAGCATGATGAGAAATTCATTGCAAGGCATGAGGTTTGCGGAGATATAGATGATTTCTGCTCTTCAGCGGCTAAAATTTTACGCTATGGCGGACTTTTCTATTGTGTCTACCGTCCCGACAGGTTAAGCGATCTTTTCTCTGCAATGAAAAAAAGCCGTCTTGAGCCAAAGCATATGACATTTGTTTCGGCTGACAAAGATACTCAGCCATCCATTGTACTTATAGAAGCTAAAAAGGGTGCGTCAACAGGACTTAAAATAACCCAAAATCTGCTCCTTCACGACGTTTCTGACAAGAATGAAAAATCTCGTGCACTCACTCCCGAGGCTGAAAAAATATATGAAAATTGTTCCTTTGATGATTTCAGAAAGGCTTAATATAAATGAAAGACACTAAAAGGCTGCTTAGCTATGTCAGGAGAGCTATTGACGATTATAATATGATAAAAGATGGCGACAAGGTCGCTGTCGGTGTTTCGGCAGGCAAGGATTCTCTTACGCTTCTTTGTGCTATGGCAGAGCTTCGCCGCTTTTATCCGAAAAAATTTGAGCTTATCGCCATAACTATCGATATGGGCTTCGATGGCGCTGATTTTTCGGATATACAGAAGCTATGCGATGAGCTTGATGTTGAATATCACGTTGTTCCCTCTCAGATATCAAAGATAATTTTTGACGTAAGAAAAGAAAAAAGCCCCTGCTCTCTCTGTGCTAAAATGAGGAGAGGAGCGCTGCACAATTCCGCAAAAGAGTTTGGATGCACCTCGGTTGCTCTAGGCCACCACTTTGACGATGCCGTTGAGACCTTTATGCTCAATCTCTTTTTTGAGGGACGCATAGGTTGCTTTTCTCCCGTTTCTTACCTATCAAGAATTGGTCTTAATCTTATTCGTCCGATGGTATATATGCCTGAAAAGGACGTTAGATACTTCGCTTCAAGAAACGAGCTTCCTGTGGCGGTTTCCCTATGCCCTGCGGACGGAAATACCGAACGCGAGGAGATGAAAAAGCTGCTCGCAGAGCTTGACCGCAAGCATAAGGGGCTCAGATACAGAGTTTTCGGTGCTATGCAGCGAGGTGAGATAGACGGTTTTAAGGAATTTGGCAGACTCGGTGGAATAGAGGCTTACGCCGATAACGAAGAATAAAAAAACTGCAGATGTAAACCATCTGCAGTTTTATTTTTATCTTTCTTCTCTGTAATAATTGACACCAAGGCCTTCGGGCGGATAATTCTCCTTCTTGTCTCTG
The DNA here is from genome assembly GCA_015063495.1 of Oscillospiraceae bacterium. Lineage (GTDB taxonomy): Bacteria > Bacillota > Clostridia > Oscillospirales > CAG-272 > SIG710. The sequence goes on along the minus strand of SVUB01000053.1, from coordinate 1,571 downwards.
ATGCTCGTTACGGTAAGAACGATGATCGTTACAACGTAAGGAAGCATTTTGAGAAGAGGTGCCGCAGACATCGTCTGAAGGAACTTGAACGGAAGAAGCGTAGGAATAAAGGAGCCCGCAATAAAGAGAGCACCGAATATTATCGAGCCAAGAATACTGAGATGAGGTCTCCAAAGCGCAAAGATAACAAGTGCAACTGCGAGCCATCCAAGAGCCTCTATGCTAAGATATCCCTCACGAGATCCCGAGTAATCCATAATGTAGCAAAGACCGCCAAGTCCCGCAATACCACAGCCTATCGACGTAGCCATATACTTATAAAGGGTTACGTTGATTCCTGCCGCATCTGCCGTTGCCGGATTTTCTCCCACGGCACGAAGGTGCAGACCAACCTTTGTCTTGAACAAAACAACTGAAGCAATTATCGCTACTATTATAGCGAGAAACACCATTACTCCGCAGTATTTAAGACCGTTAGTCGCATCGGCAAAAGGAAATCTGTATGCCGGAAGAGCCTTAAGATAAGGAATAGAATTACCCTTCTTAAGTCCAAACATAATATACTTCATAAGACCTACGCCAAATGTGGTCATAGCAAGACCTGTAACGTTCTGGTTAGCCTTAAGAGTAACTGCAAGAAAACTGAATATAAGTCCCATAAGAGCTGCAGACAAAAATGACGCAAGGATGCCTACAATAACGAAAATTATTCCGTTTGTAACTCCGCCGAGTATCATATAGTGAAGCGCCGCACAGCCGCCCGCCGCACCGACACACATAACACCGGGAATACCGAGGTTAAGATGTCCTGCCTTCTCGGTGATTATTTCACCTGTAGAACCGTAAAGAAAGGTCATACCAAGGGCGATAGCATTAAGAATATAATCTATTATCATTTCTTTGCTACCTCCTTGCCTCTGAACATTATTTTATAATTTATAAAGAATTCACAGCCTATTACAAAGAACAGAATTATTCCCACGATAATGTTCTGAAATGCTGTGCTTATTCCGCAATCGGTAGCGAACTCATAAACGCCCTGCTGAAGGAAGATTATAAGGAAAGACGTTGCCACCATAATGAGCGGATTAAATTTTGCAAGCCAGGATACCATTATTGCAGTAAATCCTCTGCCTCCGACCGCATCTGCGGTAACTGAATGGTCGAGAGCACTTACTATAAGGAAGCCTGCTATACCGCAAAGTACACCGGAAACTATAAGAGTACGAACAATTATCTTCTTAACGTTGATTCCGATATAACGAGCTGTTCTCTGGCTTTCACCAACGACCGAAATTTCGTATCCCTGCTTAAAGTAGTTAAGATATACGTACATAAACACTGTTATAAGGGCAACAACAGCTATAAGAATTATGTATCGGCTACCGGGGCCGTTACCAATTGTGGGCATATGGCCGCTCTTGAGCTCACCGAGAGAACTCGATCCCGAGGGAACCCAAACTATAAGGAAGTATGCAACGATCTGCGTCGCAACATAGTTCATCATAAGAGTGAAAAGTGTTTCGTTGGTATTCCACTTCGCCTTGAATATAGCGGGAATAACTGCCCAG
>SVUB01000052.1 GCA_015063495.1 Oscillospiraceae bacterium | reverse complement strand
GATGAGCGTTGTAGGAGACTACAAGTTTGAATTTACCGAGAGAGTAGTGCGGCTTATAATAGGCTTTGTTATTATGACTCTCGCAGCACTCCTTCTTTGCCGTGCGAAGGTAAAGATAAAAGCTCACCTGGGTGTAAAAATTGCCGTGAGACTTGCGTGCGTGGCACTTTGCGTGCCGATGCTTACCCTTTACACGCATAAGGCATCGGATGAGGATTTTCAGAGCAGAGTAAGATATTACCCTTATCTGTTTACTCCTACGGTAGTGTACAGGGACAACGGCTTTTACTTTAGCTTTATGTCCCTGCTTCAGTATATCAATATCGACGAGCCGAAGGGTTATGACGCAGATAAGCTTGAAGCGGCTGCAAAGGATATTACAGACGGCGCTGACAGTACGGTATCGTCTGACGTTGAAAACCCCAACGTGATAATCATAATGAACGAGTCCTTCTCCGACCTCAGTGTGCTCGGTGACACAGGTTATTCCCCCGATTACATGCCTTTTATCGATTCTCTTACCGAGAACACGATAAAGGGAGAGACCTACGTTTCGGTAAAGGGCGGCAATACTCCCAACTCCGAGTGGGAATTTCTCACGGGTAACACTATGGCGTTCCTTCCCTCGGGAAGTATACCTTATCAGCAGTATATCACCACCGAGACGGAGAATTTTATCAGCACCCTTAAAAACAAGGGCTATAAAACTTACGGAATACATCCATACCCCGCAAGCGGATGGGACAGAGATGCGGTATACCCGCTTCTCGGAATAGATGAATTTATTACAAGCTCGTCCTTCTACAGCACGGACAAGATAAGAAATTATATCTCGGATGAGGCCGTATACGATAAGGTAATAAGGCTTTATCACGAGAACAAGGCAAATGATGATCCGCTTGCATTTTTCTGCGTTACAATGCAGAACCACGGCGGATACACTAACTTCCGTGAGTTTGAGGAGTTTGAATACCTTGCAGATGAGGTGGATGAGCTTCCGAGCGGACTTTCAAGCTCAAGTAAATTTGCGATAGCGGGATATACGGCACTGATAAAAGAGTCGGATAGAGCCTTTGGCGATCTTGTTGAGTTCTTTGAGCGCGAGAAAGAACCTACCGTCATCATTATGTTCGGCGACCATCAACCGAACAGTACTATAACAAAGCCGATCCTAAAGCTTCTCGGAATAGACGAGGAGACCGAGGATTGGAATGAAAGAAGCAATCAGTTCAGAGTGCCCTTCGTTATCTGGGCAAACTACGATATAGAGGAGCAGCAGGGCGTTGTTACGAGCCTCAATTATCTTAACATACTTCTTTCCGAGGCTTCTGGCTTTGAGCTTACGGGATATCAGACGTTCAGAAAAGAGCTTCAGGCGAAGTACCCTGTTATAACGGCTAATTTCTGTATAGATTCAAACGGAATGCTCCGCACGTGGAAAGAGCTGGATATGGATGCAGATGGCGACCTGCTTCTTTATAAGCAGCTTCAGTATAATCACACTTTTGATACAAAAAATACCGTAAAGAAATTTTTTGAATAAAAAAGAAAGAACTCGGCGATAGCCGAGTTCTTTCTTTTGACGTTTAATAAAATTAAACGATCTGTTCCTTTACCTTGGATGCCTTACCAACTCTATCGCGGATGTAGTAAAGCTTAGCACGTCTTACCTTACCTGTGCGGATAACGTCAACCTTAACAACATTCGGGGAATGAATGGGGAAGGTCTTTTCAACGCCTACGCCGTAAGAAATACGTCTAACTGTGAAGGTCTCGGAGATTCCGCCGCCGTGCTTTGCGATAACGGTTCCCTCGAAGAGCTGAATTCTCTCTCTTGTACCCTCGACGATTTTGTTGTGAATGCGAACTGTGTCACCGATGCGAACAACGGGAACGTTCTCCTTCAGCTGCTCATTTGTGAAAGCCTTAATAAGATCCATTTTGGCTCCTCCTTATTATCCGGACGTTCGTGCCGAGCAATGGCAGAGGACCATCCTTATTTATATGCAAAATCGCATAACGCAGATTATTATATCATACTATTTTCCGTTTTGCAATAGTTTTTTTGAATTTTTTGCCGATTTTTATAAAAATAATTGGATTATAAGGCTTTTTTTCCTCCGAGGCGGGAGAAAACACTGCCAAACACGGTTTTTACAGAGGAGAGCAGAGCTCTCATATTTATAATTCCGAGTGCGGCAAACGAAGCTATACCGCAGAGCCACCAATATTTTATTTCAAGCAACATTGTGGTGCACTGGAAAGCAATAATAAGCGTATTAAGGAGCATGACGACAGGCTTTGTATTGAATTTTTCGTATCTCTGTGAGTCTATCGCACGTATGATGTAAACTATAACGTAGCAGGCGAGGGTAGCAATTGCTGCGCCCTGTGCGCTGAAGCGCGGAATAAGCAGAAAATTCAGAAGCATATTGCTAAGTGCCCCTATCATAGCTGTGACAAATGAATTGACAGATCTCTTATGCTTAACGTATACGCTTGACATAAATGTCACAAGGCTTGAAAATACCGTTGCTGCAATGAGCACGGGCATATACTGCCAAGCTTTGGCGTAAGCGTCCGCAAGAAGCACCTCGGTAAAGAACTTCGCAAGAAGGATAAGGGCAGATGCTGCGATGAATATAATGGATTGGAATGAATCAAACACACGTGAAAAGAATCTTTGTCTATCCTCATCATTGCCGTCTGTAACAGCTGAATACTGCCAGGCCTCACTGAATATACCCGAGACAAGAATGAGCAAGGTAGGCACCTTAAAAGCAACCGCATAGAGGCCGTTTATCTCACCACCGTCAAAATAATCTATCATATATCTGTCTGCAACGTTCGTTACCCACCAGAAAACGGTGGTGGGTATCATCGGCACACTGTATTTTATCATTTTATGCAGAAGAGTGCGGTCAAAATTCGACGGGCGAAGATATTTCCACAGCTTTTCTTTAAAATAAAGAAAAAACGTCATGAGAATATCGGCTATCACGACAGATAACACATATCCGAGAACTCCCATATCAAAAACGACAAGGAAGAGAATATTGAGCGCAATAGTCAGCGCTGTGCAGATTATTCCCTGAAAGGAAAAGAGCTTTGTTTTGCCGCATCCTCGGAGAAAATGAGCAGCAGACATATGGAAATTCGATGCTATTACGTAAAGAGGAATAAGCCAGGAGTACCCTTCGAAAAATCCCGAAATATGAAGAAGCGGGATAAGAGCAAGGGAGATTAGGGAGCCGAGGGCAACCATATAGGTGCTTACGCAAAAGACTTTTTCCTTGCCACTTTCGGCTTCGCTGTCGATTGCAAAGCGGAAGATACCGTCGACCATTCCGACCGCAAGCAGGGGCAGAAGAAGATTTGCGGTCTGTGCAATAAGGTCTGCCGTGCTGTATTCGGTCGGGGAGAGACAGTCGGTATAAAGAGGCAGCAGCAGATAAACGAGTAGCTTGGATGCCAGCGTACCGACGCTGAGTATTGCGGTGTTTGAGACTAGTTTTTTATATTTATCCATTTGGGCCTGCCTTTTAATATTTTATATTCCCATATTAACACATTTTTTGCACTTTTTCAAGAGTTATATCAAAAAGCTGTTGAAAAATACCGAGATGTGTGGTAATATAGTCAATAGAACGTACTACGGACGAGAGGACGGAAAATTACAATGAATGATTTTAGTAAAGTAAGAGACTTTATTGACTTGATAGCCGAGGAGGACATAAATCTCTGCGGTATAGAAGTAAGGCATGGACACGACATAGTTCTGCGTCATTTTATGGGATATGCGGATGCCGAGAAGCAGGTAAAGCTCTCGGATAATAATATCTATTGGCTGTATTCCTGTACTAAGGTCATTACCTGCCTTGCGGCGATGAGACTTGTTGAAGAGGGCAGGCTCGGTCTTGAGGATACTCTTGACAAATATCTCCCTGAATTTGCCTCAATGAAGGTTAAAACTGCAGACGGCATTGCGGATGCAAAAAACAAGATAAGGATAATTGACCTTTTCACGATGAGCGCAGGCTTTACATATGACCTTTATACACCTGAGCTAAATGAGGTCTGTGCAAACAAGAATGCAAGCACAAGAGAGGTCGTTAGTGCACTTTCACGCTCTGTACTTGAGTTTGAGCCCGGTACAAATTATAATTACAGCCTTTGCCACGATATACTTGCGGCAGTTATAGAGGTTGTAACGGGAATGAGATTCAGCGATTATCTCGATGAGATAATGTTTACTCCTCTCGGCATAAAAAATATGGGCTTCCACCCCTCGGATAAAGAGATGAAGCGCATGGCTGTGCAGTATGATTACGATAATATATTCCGCAAGGCTACGCCGAGAGCTCCGTTCAATAAATACCGCCTCACCGGCAATTACGACAGCGGCGGAGCGGGACTTTATTCTAACCTTAGCGACTATTCAAAGATAATAGACGCAGTTGCAAACGGCGGAGTTGCTGAAAACGGTTATAGGCTTCTTAAGGGAGAAACCGTTGCTATGCTCGGTGTTAACAGACTTAAGACTGAGGCTCAGTTCCGTTCGTTCGTTAAGTCTCCGAGATGGTACGGCTACGGCTACGGACTTTGCGGAAGAGTTATGATGGATCCTCTCGCATCTCTTTCAAGAAGCTCCAAGGGCGAGTTCGGCTGGGACGGCGCTTGCTGCTCCTATGCGCTTATCGACCCTGCAGAAAAGCTCTCTGTATTCCTTACAACGCACCTCTGTGCAGATTACATATACGAGAGAGTACATCCCTACGTAAGAAACCTCATATACGAGGCGATCGGAAAATAAAAGAAGCGAGTCGGCTTTTCGCCGACTCGCTTTTGGTTTATATGGATTTGTAAATGTCCTCTACCGAGCCTGCAATATGTGTTGCACCTGCCGTTTGCAGCTCTTTGAGGCTTCCGTAGCCGTAAAGGACTCCAATAGAATCAACGCCTATCTTTTTTGCACCGATAACGTCGTATTCTCTATCGCCTATCATTACGACCGAAGCGAGATCAGAGACCTTCCCTTTTTCGAGAGCGTATTTAATTACGTCCTCCTTTGAGGTTCTCGATTCGTTCATTGTGGCACCCGCAATAACGGTGAAATATTTTGCGATACCGAAATGCTCAAGTATTTTTATAGCAAATTCCTCGGGCTTTGAGGTAGCAACAATTAGCTGCTTGCCTTCGTTTGTGAGCCTTTCGAGCAACTCGGGGATACCCACGTATACATCGTTCTCGAATATTCCTTTTGTACTGAAATATTCTCTGTAAAAGCTCACAAGCTTTTTTGCGTCTTCATCCGAAACCCCGAACGACCTCTTGAATTCGGTGATAAGAGGTGGGCCGATAAAGTGCCTTAAACTATCTTTATCTTGTTCTTCTATACCAAATTTGTTTAGTGCATATGATACCGAGTTCAGTATGCCGGGAGCGGAATCGGTGAGAGTGCCGTCAAGATCAAAGAGCAGGGTACTATACATAAAGACTCTCCTTATCCTTAGGAATTTATCTTATAGACCTTATAGTCCGTGGAGTGAGCGGTGTGCGAGCCGACGAATTCATAATCGGTGCCTGTCGGACGAAGCTTATAGACAACTGTACGTGAGCCCACAAGCCTTGACATATCCGCATAGAACTGCACCGTTACGCTGGTCTCTCCGCCCGAGATGCTTTCGCTTATGACATCGAAGTCTATGCCTCTTGCTCCTCTCTGTGCGACGGAGTAGGTTCCGTCCTCATTCATAAGCTCAGCACAGGGAATAAAGCCGCTTGCGCCGAATATCGTATAGGCAAGATTTGAAATGCTGTTCTCGCTTACGTTCTTGCCGCCGAGTCTTCTTATAAGGAAGTCGGTGACGTCGTAATTCTGGCTGTAGCTGAGGTCGTCACAATCGAGTATTGTGTACTCAAGCGTTGAGGAGAAATAATCCGAAAGGAATTTTTCCGTGCTCGAGAGCTGTGCATCGGTGGCATCAGAGAGGTAAACTCCGTTCTGTCCTACCGTTACGTAGAAGCTGTGAGTACCGCTTGTTGTCTGCGGTGTTGCGTTCGGAGACTCTGTTCCTATTCTATACTCAAAGAGTATTCTCGACTGACCTGAGGTATATACCTTACTTATAGAGTATTCAAGAATATCGAGAGCGGCATATTCACTGAATACCCATCTGTCGGATGCGGCGCTCATCGTGGAGAGAGCATAGTCGTCTCTGAAGATAAAGGCCTCAAGGAACTGTCTTATCTGAGCTCCGCCTGTTCCGGTAAATTTAAGGCTATCCCATTTTGCAATATTGGTTATAGTGAATTCAGTCTTGTCATCGGGACGCAGAACGTCTTCCTCTTTACCGCTTAGCACCTGTTCAAGCTTGATTGCCGGGAGGATAAATGTCTTCATCTTCCACTTGCCGTCCGAATCGCGGAAGACTTCGCAGTCATAGGTGAACTTTATAGCCTCTCCGTAAAATACTGTATCGGCGGCAACCGAGAGAGTTGCACTTTCCGAGCTTATTTCGGATATCGAAAGTGCGACGTCTATATCGTAACTGAACTGGCTTGCGTAGCCTCCGTATCGGTAGAGACCGTCATCTCCGTCTATAAACAGAGGGGTATCCTTTGAGGTAACGTATTTATTCATAAGTTCCTCAACTATTTCCGAGGAGAAAAGGCCGGACAGGTAATCCGAGAGTTGTGCGGTCGAGGATATCTCTTCCATATCTACCTTCTCGTACGTCGTACCGTTGTATTCCGCTGTTCCTGCAAACTGAAGATCCTTTGCGAATCCCGTGAACCAGGAATAAGCCTCCTTTGCATCCGCAAAGAGCTGTTTTACCTCGTTCTGTTCCTTTACGTCCTCATAGAGACGCATACCAAGGTGATTTTCGCCCTCGGTCATATACTGCTCCTCGGAGCAGGAGCCGATAAGATAATAGGTATGTTCGAAAACGTCGCCCTCATAAGCAAAGAGCAGTATCGGGAATCCCGAGGGTTCCTTATAATAAAGGTAAGCATTCTCGTCAAAGTACATATTGGCAGTGAGATGCAGAGAGCTCCAGTCCTCAACGTCGTAAGCTGCAACTAACTTATAAGCATCTATTCTGACGTTGTCGTCTATCCGGAAAGAGCTGTAAAGTGAGCACTCGGAGAAGAAATAGTTTATATCCGCAAGCTCTTTCGGGCGGTTTGCAGCAAACCAGCTTTCTCTTGTGTCGTAGATTATCTGCTCAAGGTCATTTTCGTCGGCATAGAATCCCCAGCTCTGACCGAAATCATAGGAAACGTAATAAACTGTCTCTGCAAGCTGTGACTCCGCATCGTAAAGCTCAATCGGGATATTTATTTTTTCTCCGTCATAGAAAGGTGTGCCCGCAAGCGAGTATGATTGCATAACGCTCTGCGGAACCTTTATATCAAGCTTGTTCCAGCTTGCACTTCCGTCAAGCGTAAAGTATACCTGCGGCTCTGCGGGGGGATAAGAGTAGTAATTATACGTAACGAATCCGATAGCAGAGCTTAAGAATACTCCACGGTAGAAGGAGTCATGCCAGTTTTGACTCGGGGGAGCACTCTCGGCCGACTGCCAAGTTTTGCCTGCATCGGTCGTGAAGTAGATAAACGTATCTACCATTCCGTTTGCAATTATCAGGGCTCCGCTCTGAGTTGACCAAAAAGATGCTGTAAAGCTATCGATAGTACCGACTGTACCTCTATCGAGACTTAGCGTGCTCTGTATCCAGGTCTCACCGCCGTTGTCGGTCGATGCTATCTGAAGATTGGGCAGACTTATATCGGGGCAGTATATTATATACATACGGTTACCGCTCACGGCAAGCTGCATACGGGGGTGTGCGGTGGTTGAATTATTATAAATGAGGGGAGTCTCTATTATCTGATCCCCATATGCCTCTCTTATAATGATTTTAGAGGCATATACGTCAAGACGCGCCGTCTCTGCCGGGGCAGGGAAATCGCTCTCGTTATCGAAATGACTTATGCCTATACCTATATCGAGATTAAGGTTTGCAGTATTGATTATTTTCTTGCCCGAGCCTGCGCAGGAAGCGAGAAGGACGGCAATGAGTAGAAATAATAACGCACACGTTAGTTTTTTTATCTTTATATTTTTCATAAACTCTCCATTTTTGGCGAATTTTGCTTCATTATTTATATATAGAGCTACCTACAGCTATACTATAACATTTTTTTGAGTTTTTTTCAAGGTCTTGTATGCTATGTTTATTATTTTTTCACATTTTGGGGCGGTTTGGGGAGGAAAACGCACTCATTTGTGGAATATGCACAAAAAACGAGGTAAAATTTCTACACATTTTCTATGTAAAATATTTTTCGGAAACTATTGCAAAATAAACGCAGATATTGTATAATAACTAGGTCTGATGTGCGATGAAGCGAGAGGTTGCCGTCTTTTGACGGGTAATTTTCGCAGAGTATGTCCGAAAAGGGATTCTTTCCCTTTTGATTAATCGGGCGGGACTTATTTCGTACATCCTTTTTGGAGGTAACTTTACCTACCCCCGAAAAACGTGTTTTTCCTTGTTTTCCTAAGTACCCGGAGTCCGGATTCATGCTGAACGGAGTTCCGGTTTTCCTATGGAAGCCGAGGAAACACACGGCACGGTGTACAGCGAATTCGCCCCATTTTACAAACCGACCGTATCAGACAAGCTTTCATTTGTATATAATGACGGACTTTTTTGGTCGGAAATCTAAAAGGAGGCAAAAAACAATGGCAGTTAAGGAAAAGATCAGAGTTAAGCTCAAGAGCTACGACAACACTCTTATCGATGCAGCAGCTGAGAAGATAGTTGCTCTTGCAAAGAGAAACGGTGCTGAAGTAAGCGGCCCTGTACCGCTCCCCACAGACAGAGAGATCACAACGATCCTCCGTGCGGTTCACAAGTACAAGGACAGCCGTGAGCAGTTCGAGCTTAAGACTCACAAGAGACTCATTGATATCATCAAGCCGTCTGAAAAGGCAATTGATGCTCTCATGAGTGTTGAACTTCCCGCAGGCGTTGAGATCGAGGTAAAGCTCTAATCCCTGCAAAACACCCTACGCAAAGGCTTCAAGAGTATGAAGCGTCTTGCGGTCAAGTTGGCGAATCCGAAAGGATAATCCAAAACGTCAACCAATAACCTCAGGAGGAAAAAATGAAAAAAGGTATTATCGGTAAGAAGATCGGTATGACCCAGATTTTCGACGAGGTCGGAAACGTCATCCCGGTAACGGTAATCGAGGCTGGTCCCTGTGTAGTAGCACAGAAGAAGACAGTCGAAAAGGACGGTTATGACGCCGTTCAGCTTGGTTTCATGGATGTTAAGGAAAAGCACATGACCAAGGCTGAAAAAGGTCACTTTGAAAAGGCCGGAGTTGAGGCAAAGAAGCACCTTAAGGAATTCCGCCTTGACGATTGCTCCGCAATTAACGTCGGTGACGTTATATCTGTCGATACCTTCGCCGCAGGCGACAAGGTCGACGTAACCGGTATAACAAAGGGTCACGGTTATACGGGCGTAGTTAAGCGTTGGAACGCTCACATGCTTCAGCACACTCACGGTGTAGGTCCTATCCACCGTCAGCCCGGTTCTATGGGCGTTATTGACCCTGCGAGAATCTTCAAGAACAAGAGAATGGCAGGTCAGTACGGTAATGAGCAGGTAACTGTTCTCAATCTCAATGTAGTAAAGATCGACGCAGAAAAGAACATCATCGCAGTTAAGGGTGCTATTCCCGGTGCCAAGGGCGGTATCGTGTTCATTCGCGACTCGGTTAAAGCATAAGCGGAAGGAGGAAACACAATGCCAAACGTAAAAGTTGTCAATATGACCGGCAAGGAAGTAGGCGAGATCGCTCTCTCCGATAAGATCTTCGGCGCAGAAGTAAACGGCTCCGTCCTCCATGCTGCAGTAAAAACTTACCTTATGAATCAGAGACAGGGCACACAGTCCACCCTTACAAGAACAGAAGTAAGTGGCGGCGGTAAGAAGCCCTGGAGACAGAAGGGCACAGGTAGAGCTCGTCAGGGTTCGACCCGTTCTCCTCAGTGGACACACGGCGGTGTTGCACTCGGCCCCAAGCCCCGTTCCTACCGCATGTCCATGAACAAGAAGGTCAAGAGAATCGCACTTTACAGTGCTCTCTCCGCTAAGGTTGCCGCAGGCGATCTTATCGTAGTTGACGAGATCAAGACTGCTGAGTACAAGACCAAGAACATGGTAAACATGCTCAAGGCTCTCGGTGCTGACAGAAAGGCTCTCATCGTTCTTGACTCTGTTGACGCAGTTACAGTTAAGAGCTGCGCTAATATCCCCGGTGTTACAACATCTGTTTATAACACCATCAACGTATACGACATCCTCGGTGCTGACAAGTTCATTGTAAGCCAGGCTGCCGTTAAAGGAATCGAGGAGGTGTTCGCGTAATGAAGACAGTACAGGATATTATCATTAAGCCCGTTATTACCGAAAACTCCATGGACATGATGGCTGATAAGAAGTATGCCTTCAAGGTAATGAAGGACGCTACAAAGCCTGAGATCGCAAAAGCAGTTGAGGAGATGTTCAAGGTTGAAGTCGAAAGCGTGC